>CACZPG010000147.1 GCA_902782965.1 uncultured Lachnospiraceae bacterium | reverse complement strand
TTTCTTCGAAGCTCATTTCGAATCTGACATCATTGAAGTTCAGTTCCTTCATGGCATCTGCCACTACCTTTGTCAGTTCCTTTGCAGTCTTCTTTCTTTCCTTTGTAAGCACACCGCACCGGCTGATGAGCTCAGATTCAGAAGCAGCAAGTTCCTTCTTAAGTCTTGCCACAGTATCATCATAAGACTCAAGTTCTTCCAGCTCACCCTTAAGCTCTTCCAGTGTCTTCAGAACAGATTCAATACTGTTCCCATATCTTGACTTAAGTGTATTGATAAGATTCAGTCTGTCTTCTGTCTCTTTAAGAACCTCCGGCTCGAAATTCATTTCCATCGCATAATCCGACAGCTGTCTTGAGAAATCACTCAGAAGTCCATCTATATCACTAAGTGTATTAACCAGCTGTTCGCAGGATGGATCCAGTCTGGTAAGACTGCTTATTTCTCTTGCAGCCCTGGAAACCAGATTTCCGGCAGAAGTCTCCTTGTCGTAGCCTGTCAGAACTCCGACTTCATTTGTAATCTCAACTATGTCCTGAGCAGCACTGGCCTTCTTATATAAAACCTCAAGCTCCTCATCTTCTCCGGGAACCAGTCTGGCACTTTCTATATCATTTATCTCATAGCGGATATAGTCAGCTTTCTTAGCCCGCTCAGTTTCATCCATCTGCATGGTTTCCACCTTCTCGGCCAGAGCTTTATATTTCTTATATATTTCAGCCACCTCAGCCTTAAGGTTCATGATCTTGTCTGAATAATTATCCACCATATCCAGATGTTTAGAAACCTTCAGAAGACTTCTCTGCTCATGCTGAGCGTGAAGTCCTATCAATATTCCTGCCACAGCCTTAAGTTTAGCAGCTGTAACAGTCTTATCATTGATCCTGTTGACAGTTCTTCCGTTATTAAGTCTTCTGGATATCAGAAGCTCACCGTCAGCAATTTCTATCTCCTCTTCCTTCAGAAGCTTCTCTGTAGCTTCATCAACTGAGAAGAGAAGTTCAACCAGACCGGGTTCCTCAGGATTTCTCAGAAATGAAGTATCATATCTGCCTCCCAGTCCTATTCCGATAGAACCGATTATAATGGATTTTCCGGCTCCGGTTTCACCTGTAAGGATATTCAGTCCTTCTTCAAAATCTATATCCAGCTCATCTATAAGAGCCAGATTAACTATATGTAAATTTATAAGCATTTATTCGGTAACTCCCTTTAATTCAAGTATTACCCTTTCTGTCATGGATGCATCCCCTACTGCAATGAAGACAGTATCATCGCCGGCTATACAGCCAAGCTTTCCCTCTATCATCATACTATCAATGGCTGCTCCTACAGCCATAGCCATTCCAGAGTAGGTTTTTATCACAATAAGATTTCCGGCTGCAGCCATACTAATGATACCACTGGCAAGTACCTTTATATATGAACCACTATCCTGTCCATCAATAATATCCGGTTTAGTTTCAGGAGCAATATATCTCTGTTTTCCGGGGCCTATATGCCTCTTTCTGAGTCTGAGTTCTCTGATATCTCTTGAAACAGTAGCCTGTGTAGTAACGATTCCGGCATCCTTCAGAGCTTTCGCCAATTCTTCCTGAGTACCGATTTCATTCTCGGATATAATCTTAAGAATTCTTTTCTGTCTCTCAACTTTTAACAATTTGAAATCAACCTCCAAGCTTCTTTCTGAGAATCTCGTAAACACTGGAATCATCAAGCTTAACCACAGAAAATGTATACGGAGAAACCTCTATATCAACTCTGCTCCCAAGCTCCATCTTAAAGGTCTCCGCACCATCGAAGGATACGAGACCACTGCATTCTATATCTTTCCTCTTTCTGAGAAGTTTCAGGGTAATCCTGTCCTCAGCACCGAAAATAACACTTCTCCGTGAAAGAGAATATGGAGAAATAGGTGTCATCACCATCAGCCTTGCATCTCCCTTTACTATCGGGCCTCCTGCAGAAAGATTATATCCTGTGGAGCCTGTAGGTGTTGCCACCAGAATACCGTCAGCCTCACAGGTATCGAAATATTTATCATTTACAAAGATTTCTACGGCAATCAGACGAAGAGCATTCTCACGAGCGAACACTATGTCATTCAGAGCATAAGCAACGGATGTATGCTCTGACGACGTATGCTCAACTGATGTATGCTCTGACAACGTATGCTCAACTAATGTTTGATCTGACGACCGCTGTAAGCTATCCTCTCCTGCATTCGTGATAACCGTACCCTTCAGCATCATACGCTCTTCTATCCGGTATTCACCTGCAATCAGTTTATCTATCATCTTATCAATCTCGGAAACAACCACCTCTGTCATGAAGCCGACTGTTCCCAGATTTACTCCGATAACAGGTATATTCCTGCCGGAAAGGGCATGGGAAATACGGAGCATTGTTCCATCTCCGCCCATAACAATAATAACGTCTGTATCTCCGAAACTGTCTCCCAGATTCGGATTATTAATATCTGCATTGAGTCTGACCTCGAAGCCTTTGCTTCTGATCAGCTCTTCAGTATACTTAGACCATTTCAGATCGACGTCTTTCAGTTCATTTGCAATTATGAGAAATTTAGTACATTTATTCATGTTGCATTTAACCTATTTTTACTATGAAATAACCGCCGGAATTAACCTCTGGATTACCATCACAATTATTATCAATATGCATGCCTGATTTCAGGCAAGTACTTCATGGCTCTCATTTACGAGATCCTTAATCTGCTTTCTTATAGCTTCGTTTTCTATATCAGAGAGCGGAG
>CACZPG010000146.1 GCA_902782965.1 uncultured Lachnospiraceae bacterium | reverse complement strand
TAATTAGAAAGAATGTACACACCATAACCCTGTTCTTTCAATTTGTGAATCAGAGGTTTGGCATAATCATACTCTTTAACAATACCCATTATATTATCCCAGAATCTGGTTATTTCATCCTTATACTGAGGAAATCTTTTCGTAAATAATTCTCTGCCGTCATCAATGAACTTTATACCAAGATCCATTTCATGCCAGAACTCCGTTAATACTATTTCTTTTGAAAATAGTTCTACCAGTTCCTCATCGAAGCCGAGTCCACGCATGTAATCCTTATAGCAGAAATCAACAAGAACATCTCCAACATCAAATACTATATTTCTAATCATTTTATTCCTCTTTTACATATTTAATATCTTATATCAGGAAGATCACAATTCGGTACTATCTAATATGATTGTAAACGGACCATCATTCACAAGGCTGCAACTCATATCTGCACCAAACTCGCCCGTTTCAACTCTTATCTTAGAACCTTCAATAACATCACCTGTTGATGACATTTTATTGTTTATTTCATCTGCCCATAATTTACATTTTTCTACAATATAATTATAAAGTTCCTGCGCATGCTGAGGCGAACCGGACTTGATGAAAGACGGTCTGTTTCCCTTTCTGCAATCCGCGTAGAGTGTGAACTGCGAAACCAGAAGAAGGGAACCTCCCACATCCTCCAGACTTTTATTAGTCTTTCCTTCCTCATCAGCAAAGATTCTCAGTCCAATTAGTTTTTTAATAAGTTTATCAGCTGTTTCCTCCGTATCTGAATCAGTTACACCAATCAGAACGAAAAATCCTTTGTCTATATTTCCCGCTATCTTACCGGAAATAGTAACAGAGGCTTCTGATACTCTTTGAATTACAAATTTCATAATCATTCCTTACTAAAAGATTCTTCGTATATATGGTTGCTCTGAACGAACTACTCTATATCGAAGAATCTTTTGATATTTAATCACAAATAAACATCTATATATCGTCATTAATTAATATGACAGATTTATCACTAAGTGGTGGTGGTAAATAATTATATGATGTGGGTGTCAAAAGTACCTTTTGACTTTTGACACTTATGTCATTATATCTTTCTACCTACTTAGCCGGAACAATCTTATCTTTTCCACCCATGTATGGTCTGAGTTTTTCCGGAATATTAACTGAGCCGTCCTCATTAAGATTGTTTTCAAGGAAAGCTATAAGCATTCTTGGTGGAGCAACAACAGTATTGTTCAGAGTGTGTGCAAGGTACTTATTTCCGCCCTCACCTTTTACTCTTATCTTCAGACGTCTTGCCTGTGCATCACCAAGATTTGAACAGCTTCCTACTTCAAAGTACTTCTTCTGTCTTGGTGACCAAGCCTCAACATCAATAGATTTAACCTTAAGATCTGCAAGATCTCCTGAACAGCATTCCAGTGTTCTTACAGGAATATCCAGACTTCTGAAAAGTTCTACGGTATAGCTCCACATTTTGTCAAACCATTCCATAGATTCTTCAGGCTTACAAATTACAACCATCTCCTGTTTCTCAAACTGATGGATACGATATACGCCTCTCTCTTCAATACCATGAGCACCCTTCTCTTTTCTGAAGCATGGAGAATAGCTTGTAAATGTAAGAGGAAGTTTATCCTCATCAACCATTTTATTAATAAATCTTCCTATCATGGAGTGTTCACTTGTTCCTATAAGATAGAGATCCTCTCCCTCAATCTTATACATCATAGCCTCCATTTCTTCGAAGCTCATTACTCCGGTAACAACATCACTTCTTATCATATATGGAGGAATAACATAAGTGAATCCTTTATCTATCATAAAATCACGTGCATATGCAAGAACTGCAGAATGAAGTCTTGCAACATCGCCAATAAGATAATAAAATCCATTTCCGGCTACTTCTCTGGCACTGTCCAGATCAATACCTGCTAATTTCTCGATAATCTCTGTATGATAAGGTACTTCAAAATCAGGAACAACAGGATCACCATATTTCTGTACTTCAACATTTTCAGAATCATCTTTACCAATAGGAACAGAATCATCGATAATGTTAGGAATTCTCATCATTATAGACTTAACCTTCTCTTCAAGAACAGGCTCTTTAGCTTCAAGTTCTTTAAGAAGCTCAGCTGATTCAGCAACCTTCTTCTTAACCTCTTCGGCCTCTTCCTTCTTACCCTGAGCCATAAGGGCACCTATCTCTTTCGCGATTTTATTCTTGGCAGCTCTTATCTCATCAGCCTTGGCCTGAGTCTCTCTACGCTCCTGATCAAGCTTAATAACCTCATCAACAAGCTCGAGCTTATGATCCTGAAATTTCTTCTTAATATTTTCTTTTACTACATCCGGGTTTTCACGTAAAAATTTAATATCTATCATTTTATTCACCTCTGTTTATAAAAATGTTATTTATATTATATCAATTGTTATATATAGAAACTTTATAAAGGTTATTCTTCATCCTCCGAATCAACCATTTTCTGAATTTCTTCATCTATAGTCAGAGCTTTCTGAATAGCTTCTTTCTCCTCTTTAGATAGAGCTATATATGATTCACCTTTAATTATTTCTTTTGCGTAGGAGAAACAACCTTCTTTAGAATGCATGGAACTGAGAACAAGACCTGAATTATCCTGATTTAATAAAGCAAGAGAATAGCTTAATTCACCAGCCATATTATCAAATGCATCATATTTAACTAAACCTAACTTGTAGAAACAGGAATCCAAATGTCCTTTAAAGGTTCGATGATCTCGGGAAAACCTCTTCATTCTAGCCTTAACTTTATCCATTTCTTTGAACCTGGTTAACATAATATGTTCAAGATCTTTAGCTTGTTTCCCACTAGTTAAAGTATAATACTTTCTAGTAATATATTGTAATCTGTTAAATGTAACTATAAGACCAATTGCCAGAATAATTATCAAGACAAAAAGAATAATTATAATTACTTCTAACTTTATTCCAAAAACTGAATCCAGAATCATTATAATCCTCCCGAACCACTCTTAATTATATGAACAATTCTCTCAAGATCATCAGAAGAAACATACTCTATCTCAATTTTTCCTTTCTTACCGTTTGACTTGATATTAATCTTAGAACCTAAGGTAGTTTTCAGATCTTCAGCTATTTGATTTAAAACAGCCTCCATAGCAGGATCCTTCTTGGAATTCTTAACCTGACCCTTATCGTCTATTTCATTACCGGCAAGAATATTATTAACACCCTTTACAAGTTGTTCTGTCTCACGAACACTTAATCCTTCATCAAAAACAGATAATGCAGTTTCATACTGAACATCAGGGTCTTCTATAGCAAGTAATGCTCTTGCATGACCTGTGCTAATCATATCATCAATAAGCATCTGCTTAACTTTATCTGAAAGCTTAAGAATTCTCAGAGAATTAGTAATAGTAGTTCTACTCTTTGATACTCTCTCAGCAACTTCATCCTGTTTAAGATTATATACTTGTATTAAACTCTGATATGCCAATGCCTCTTCAACAGCATTCAGGTCTTCTCTCTGAATATTCTCAATCAGGGCAACTTCCATTCTTTCACGATCAGAATATTCACGAATGATAACAGGAACTTCTCTTAATCCGGCAAGTCTGGCAGCACGCCATCTACGTTCTCCGGCAATAATCTGATATGCTTTTCCTTTTTTAGTAACAATAAGAGGTTCAATTACACCATATTTCTTAATTGAATCAGCCAGTTCAGCGAGTGCATCCTCATTGAAATCTTTACGAGGCTGAGATGAATTCGGTTCTATCATAGAAATCTTTAAGACAGTTTCTGATGGAACTTCCTTTACTACCTCTTTTATAACCTCTTTTACTACAGGTTTTGATTGTTCCTGTTGTGATTCAGCTTCATCATTTTTCTTCTTAGATGTAGCTTTCTTCGTATCAGTTTTTTTCTTAATATCTTTATCGTCAACACCACCATAAAGATTCTTTAAACCATTTCCTAGCGCTCTACGTGCCATAATTCCTCCTAATCATTAAAATAATAGTTAGATAAACACATTATTGAAATAATTTATTCTTGATAACCTCGTCTGCAAGATTACGATATGCCAGTGCTCCAGTTGATCTGGAATCATACAAATTAATTGGAAGTCCAAAACTTGGTGCCTCCGCAAGACGAACATTTCGTGGGACAACTGTATCATATATTATTTCATCAAGATTTTCCCTGACGTTATCAACAACCTCCTGAGATAAGTTATTCCTGGAATCATACATTGTAAATACAATCCCCTCAATCTCAAGATTTTTATTTAATTTCTTTTTGATCATATCAATAGTATAAATAAGCTGAGATAATCCTTCCAATGCATAGAATTCACACTGTATTGGTACTATAACAGTATCAGCTGCAGTAAGGGAATTAATTGTAAGCATGCCAAGAGCAGGAGGACAATCAATTATGATAAAGTCAAATTTCTTTCTAATATTTCTAACAATACTTTTTAAGACAAACTGAGGCTTATCTATATCAATAAAATCAACCTCAACGCCTGATAAATTCTGACTGGAAGGAACAAGACTAAGATTGTCTATTACATCCAAAATCATACATTGTCCAAGATTCGCAGAACCGGTAAGAGTATCGTATATAGAATATTCTACCTCTTCTCTATCAATTCCGAAGCCACTTGTCATATTTCCTTGTGAATCCATGTCAATCGCCAAAACTCTTTTACCTTTCTCAGCCAGACATGATGCCAAATTAATAGCTGTAGTAGTTTTACCTACTCCACCTTTCTGATTAGCGATAGCAATAATTCTTCCCATATTTACACCTATCCATTTATTTTTAATATATAATCTTATTTATAATCAAAATCATATATAATGTGAAGGTGTCAAAAAATTAAATTTTTGACACCTTCACATTATATCACTATGATTGAATTATTTCCACATAGATATTACAAAATGTTTCACGTGAAACATTATTTCAGATAATAAATTTTTTTAGATAATTCAAAACTATATAGATAATTTCTTTGATTTAATATAAATTATTTTCTGCTTGAGATTGAGTATTCGATAATTATAAATGTTTCACGTGAAACATTTATAAAAATATATTAAATTTATATAATTATGTGAAGAAATCATGATTAAGTTTAATTATTTAATAATATGGAGATTTTTAGGATCAATATTATATAGACTTAAATTTGATATAGATTTATAAATAAGCATAGATTAAAACGTTTCACGTGAAACATTTTTATACATTTAAAAAATATACGAACATATTACTTTTCATTATTATTTGAAATAAACACAGACGTTCAAATTCGTTTAAATATAAATTGTTATTATTCTAATTAATATATTTTCATGAATTATAAGTATCAAATATTCTTTATTATAATAGTAAATTCATAATTATAAAAAATAGGTATATATGTTTCACGTGAAACATATATACCTATTAATCAATTATTTTAAACAAGTAATGTTTCACGTGAAACATTTACATTCTTTCTACACATCCAATACCGAGCAGATCAAGAGAATCTTTAAGTATTCTTCTTGTTATAGAAGTTACGACACATCTTGAATCACGAACATTCTTATCATCAACAGCTATACGATTATCAGTATAGAATCTATTAAATGCCTGGGCAAGGTCTACAGCATATCTTGCTATAACAGATGGTTCATATCTATCTGCAGCTTCAACAATAACTGAAGGGAATCTATTAATTTCCTTAAGTAATTCAACAGAAGATTGATCTGTCAGAATACTGTAGTCAATATCTTTAGTCAAAACAAAATCGTTAACATTTCTGAGAATACTTGAACATCTAGCGTATGTATATTGAACATATGGACCTGTTTCTCCTTCGAAACTTGTTATATGTTCCCATTTAAATGAAACGTCTTTTATTCTCTGATTATAAAGATCATTGAATACAACAGCTCCAACACCAACAATTCTGGATGCTTCTTCCTTCTCTTCCTCAGACAAATCTGGATTTTTCTCATTTATGATTTCTTTTATTTTACTTATTGCTTCTTTAAGAATATCTTCTGCATAGATAACATTACCATCACGAGTAGATAATTTCTCTCCGCCAAGGCTTACAAGTCCATAAGGAATATGAATCAGACTGTCTTTAGCCCATTCATATCCAAGCAGTTCCATAACCTTAAATACCTGAGCAAAATGAAGTTTCTGCTCCTGTCCGGTTACATATAAACATTTAGTAAAATTATATGTTTTTTTACGATATTCCACAGCAGCAATATCTCGAGTAGCATAGATAGAGCTTCCATCGTTTTTAAGAATAAGACATGGCGCCATATCATATTCTGATAAATCTACTATTTTAGCTCCATCACTATCCTGAAGAAGACCATGCTCTGTCAATTCATTAACAACTGACTCTGTTTTATCTCTGTAAAAGCTTTCACCTGTATAGTGGTCAAACTCTACATTCATAAGTTTATAAGTTCTCTTAAATTCTTCCAGGCTGATATCAAAGAACCATTTCCATATTTCAAGAGCTTCTTCATCACCTGTTTCCATTTTATGGAACCAGGCTCTTGCTTCATCCTCAAGATCAGGATTCTTCTCAGCCTCTGAATGGAAAAGAACATAGAGACGCATTAATTCTTCAATACCTTTTTCTTTTACAAGATTCTCATCTCCCCAATTCTTATAAGCAACAATAAGCTTACCAAACTGTGTGCCCCAATCACCAAGATGATTAATTCTTTCTACATGATATCCTAGCTTAGAATAAATCTTATATAAAGAATTACCAATTACAGTAGTTCTTAAATGTCCAACATGAAAATTCTTAGCAACATTAGGAGAAGAGTAGTCTATACATATAGTTTTACCGTTACCTGTGTCAAAGGATCCATATGTATCTTCAATAGCTCTATCAATTACTTCCTTTGCAAAAGCATCTTTTAATGTAAAGAAATTGATATAAGCTCCCTGAGTTTCAATCCTATCAATATAATCAGGTTTTTCTATCTGGCTGCAAATATCTTCAGCAATCATCTGTGGAGCTTTTCTCATAGTTTTTGCAAGTCTGAAACATGGGAATGCATAGTCTCCAAGTTCCGGTTTAGGCGGCTGTTCAAGTAACTCCATAACCTGTTCATAAGATAAGTCCTCAATCTTATCACTTATTATTTTAGCTATTTTTTCTTTCATTATCATAATTCTCCATTTATTAATAGTAT
>CACZPG010000145.1 GCA_902782965.1 uncultured Lachnospiraceae bacterium | reverse complement strand
GCTCCTTCTATTACCGGACGAACTTCCTTCAGCAGCTGAAGAGAATTCTCAGGATTGGTCTTCATCTTCTTATGTGTGTAAAGCTCATTATCATATTCAGGTACATTTTCAAAGAAATCTACCTGTCCCGGAATATCTGTGAATACCTCGATTCTTGACTGTACCATACGGGCTATGGCCTTCAGATCTATAGGGCGTGTAATGGCTTCCTTGAGAATAGGCTCAGCTTTCTCATAGAAAGCATCGAAGTCCATTTTCTTGATATATTCACCATTCATCCACTTCAGTTTAGTCATATCCAGGACTGCAGGTGACTTGGATATCTTGTGATAATCGAATTCTTTAACAAGCTCTTCCAGAGAGAATATTTCGTTATTTCCTTCAGGACTCCATCCAAGAAGTGAAACGAAATTTACAATTGTTTCTGTCAGGAAACCTGCTTCCAGAAGATCTTCGAAAGAAGAGTGTCCGCTTCTTTTTGAAAGCTTATTATGGTTCTCGTCTGTTATCAGAGGACAATGGATATATACGGGAACTTCCCATCCGAAAGCTTCATAAAGTCGGTTGTACTTTGGAGCAGATGACAGGTATTCATTTCCTCTTACTACATGTGTGATTCCCATCAGGTGATCATCAACGACGTTTGCAAAATTATAGGTCGGATAACCATCAGATTTGATCAGTATCATGTCATCAAGTTCTGCATTTGGAACAGTGATGGTTCCATAGAGTTCGTCCTCAAACTTGGTTTCACCTTCTGTTGGATTATTCTGCCTGATTACATAAGGTACTCCTGCATCAAGCTTAGCCTGTATCTCTTCGGCAGAAAGCTTAAGGCAGTGTTTGTCATAGTGAAATACTTTCTTCTTCTCACCATCTATCTCAATTTCCTGATTGAGAGTAGCCAGACGTTCTTCATCGCAGAAGCAGTAGTATGCTTCGCCACGTTCGATAAGCTTCTTGGCGTATTCCAGATAAAGTCCCTGAGCCATACGTTCAGACTGGATATAAGGGCCAACGCCACCATCTTTGTCAGGACCTTCATCCCAGAGCAGGCCGGTTTCTTTAAGAGTTCGGTATATTATGTCAACCGCACCTTCCATCTCTCGATTCTGGTCAGTATCCTCAATTCTGAGGATGAAATCACCACCTTCATGCTTGGTAATAAGATATGCATATAATGCTGTACGGAGATTTCCTACATGCATTCTTCCTGTGGGACTTGGTGCAAATCTTGTTCTAATTTTCTGCATTTATATTACCTCTTTTCCGGGAGAGCAGCCTCTCCTTTGTTTTGTTTGTTTCTTTATTGTGTTTTCTTTCATTTATATCAATGACATCTCCGTTATGGAGGTTTTTGTCAGTTGATTCTTTGTTAGATGTTTTGTTTCTTTCGGTTTTTTTGCTGTCAGAGGAATTCGCTTTGGAGACAATTTCATCGTCCATTTCGTCATCCTCCCAGAGCTCGTTTGTATCTTCGTTATACTTCTCGAGCTCGTGCTCAATGCTTCTTTTACGGCAGACATGAAGATACTCATTCATCTGTGCTCCGATAAAAATCGAATATATAACGAAATACATCCAGAACATGAGCATGATTACGGTTGTAAGAGATCCGTACATAAAGCTTTTGGATGCGTAATAATCAATGTAAAGGGAAAATATCTTAGTAATTACTACCCATAGAAAAGCGGACAGAAGTGCTCCGGGCATCTGTTTTCTTAGTTTAAGCTTCTTGCTTGGAACAATGGTATACATCAGATCAAACATTACGAAGAGCAGCAGAAGTGTTGCAGAACTTCTGATACTGTAAACAAGAAGGGTTACATCAGTGAAATGAGGGAACTGATTAAGCAGATACAGTGCAATCTGTGTTCCGAACATGTTCAGAGGAACCAGCAGAAGTACGATCAGTATGAAAATTATGGTGTATACGGCACTTATACTTCTAATTATGAAATAATTTCTTGATTCTCTGGAACGATAAACTTCATTCAGTCCGTATCTTACGGCTGTGAGCCCTTTTGCAGCAGACCAGACAGCGACTATCAGGGAGATGATGGTAAGGGAATTAGAGGCATTCTCATACATTTCCTTCACAAGACCGGCGACATATTCCTCGAAACTGGCCGGAAGTACATAATAAATAAGCTCAAGCATCTGTTCCTGTGTGAAAGGCAGCAGCTTGGGAATACATATTATAAGGTTTATTATCGGGAAGAAAGAGAGAAATATGAAGAATGCTGACTGTGCGGCAAATGCACCCATATGCTCGTCAGCAGTCGAATTCCAAAATCTCATAATGTCCTTGATACGTTTGATCATAAGATAGATTCCTTCGATAAATGTATTATAAACAAAACAAAAGGCTCAGCGCCTGCAAGCGTCAAGCCAAAAGGATTAGTATCATTAAACATCCGGGGGTGCCGGCCCCTGCTTTCTGACTCCTAGCCCATGGCCAGGTGGATCCTCGCAACTGACCTTCTGATGTCCACTCAAGGAGGCATATCATCCACTCAGCAATAATAGAGATTCCTCACAGAATATGTAGGTTCAAAATATACAGGAGTTATCGGTCATCCCAGATATTTAATTCATGTCTTATATAAGATACACTAATTATAGTCGTTTACAGAATATATTGCAACAAAAAAATGTATGTCATTAGCTGAATTTATTGTTGAAAATAGGGCAATTTGCTAAAAAGTTTTAAAAAATCTTTCTTTATACTTGTATTTGACGTAAGTATCATTTATCATTATACGGATGTTATTTAGTGTTATTTAATGTTGTAAAATAAATTATACTGATGATGAATGGGACAGATTAATTACTGTCTCAGACTAATACCAACGGAGAATGATATGAGTAATTTAGAGTATGATGATGTAGAAGATGTATTTGAAGAGAAACGTCCCAGAAAGAAAAAGAAGAAGGGAATCAGTTCCAACGGAAAATGGGGAATTGCTCTGATCCTTGAGCTTCTTATTATTGTTATAATGGGCTATGGAGTATTCAGAATATATCTGCATGATAAATATCAGAAGTTTGATCATGTTGATGATCTTGAAGAGGAAGAACTGGAAATCAATGAAGGTGCCAATGAGGACATGAAGGGATATACCAATATCGCCCTTTTTGGTATAGATGCCCGTGACAATTCACTGGGAAAAGGTAACCGAAGCGATGCAATAATGATCGCAAGTATCAATAATGATACAAAGGAAATAAAGATAGTATCTGTTTACAGAGATACACTTCTTCAGATAAGCAAGAAT
Organism: uncultured Lachnospiraceae bacterium; assembly: GCA_902782965.1. GTDB lineage: Bacteria > Bacillota > Clostridia > Lachnospirales > Lachnospiraceae > Eubacterium_Q. The sequence goes on along the minus strand of CACZPG010000145.1, from coordinate 25,355 downwards.
GACGGAAGTAATGTAACAACCAAGATAAATGCAGCATATGCATATGGTGGACCGGAGCTTGCTGTTCAGACTCTGAACAGAAATCTTGATCTGAACATATCTGAATATGTAACTCTCAACTGGGAAGGCCTTACACGAGCAATTGATTCCCTGGGTGGAGTTGTTGTTCATGTTGAAGAAAATGAACTTTCAACTCTTAATGGAGTTCTTGCTGAGCAGATACAGGTAAACGGAATTAATTCTGATGGAGTTTATGAAACAGGCTATGTAACTCTTAATGGTGCACAGGCTACTGCGTATGCACGTATAAGAAGTACTGATCAGGGTGATATTACCAGAACAGAGCGTCAGAGAGAAGTTATTAATGCTATGCTTGTAAAGGCTAAGAAATCTGATCTGAAGACGTTGAATTCTATAATTGATGAAGTTTTCCCATATGTAGGAACATCTATTACTGAGCAGCAGGTTCTTGATCTGGTGTCAGGAGTAATGTCCTATGAGCTTAAGAGCACAATGGGATTCCCAATCAAATTTAATTTCTATTCTACACCACAGAAGGGCTCATGTATTGCTCCGGTGGATCTTAATGAGAATGTTAAGACTATGCAGAAATTTCTCTTCGATACATCAGATTATGTGCCTACAAATGCTGTTCAGACTATCAGCGCCGAACTGACTGCTGAAACAGGTTATGCCAGTGAAGGACCTATTTCTGTTCCTGAAAATGCGCCGGCTGATGATGCAGGGGACACATCAGGGGATGGTTCCGATACACAGGAGAGTGCAGAATAATCCGTAGAAAAACAGATATTTTGGAGTAATTAACTTGTAAAAATACTATATGTTGTGTTATACTAACATGGTTAATTTGGATATTGATGGTTAAACATCATATAGGTTGGTAAGGCATTTATACAGGCTTTATATGATGGATTACTTTATCTGATATTTGAGGGGAATAACAATGAAAGATTTTATGAACAGACTTGGTGAATTACAGCCTGCGACTCTTGTGCTTCTGATCTTTGCAGCCATACTTCTGCTGCTTCTGCTGGTTCTTATAATTGTAACCATAAGGGTTCTTAAATCAAGTGATGATGATTATGATGATGAACCTGAAAATAAGAAGAAGTCTTCGAAATCAGAGGATGACTCAGACGAGGAAGAAGAGGAAGAAGAGGAAGAGGACGAAACCTCAAGGAAGGTTAAAGAAGCGGTTGCTTCTGTAGAGAAGACCAAGGCCAGAGTAGAAGCTGAGAAGATTGCCAAAGCGGCTAAGAAGGAAGAAGCTGCTGAGGATGATGAAGATAGAGAGAGTGCAAAGGCCAAAGTTGAAGAAATAGCTCAGGCGGTACATAAGGATAATACATCAGAAGAATCTGACGAGGATGAAGCTGATGATTACGAAGATGAAGAGTCTGAGGAGGCTGAAGAAACAGAAGACAGCTATGAGGAAGACGAAGACGATGATGACTTCGACGATGAGCCGATCGAGGATGAAGATAAGCCGATTAATCCTGATGATGAGGCTACAGGAGAGCTTGATACTGTTAAGATAAGAGAAGCTCTTGCCAAGGAGAAGAAGGTTGCAGAAGAATCGGACAGTGCTTCCGGCGCAACCGCCAGAGAGCGGGCTGAATCACCGGATTACAACGCTTCTTTCGACAGTGCTTTCGTAGATAAGCCTGATAATGATATTGACAAGCCGGAACCTGTGATACCTAATCCTGTTCCGATGGATGTACCTAAAGGAAATACACTGGATGCTGCTGAGGAGGCTATTGTAGCCGGAGCAGTCAAGGCGGCACGTACAGGCAGTAAGACAGCCAAAGCTGCAAAGGCAGGTTCAAAGGCTGCAGCTAAATCCGGTGAGAAGGCATCTTCGAAACATACTTCAGGTCAGAAGGCAAAAACAAAGAAGAGTAAGGTTGTTGAGAAACCTGCTTCTGCTGTAGCTAAAGGATCTACAAAGTTCTACTGGTACAATAAGCAGGATATTGATGGACTTGCAAGAGAAGAAGATAAGTATTTCAAATATCATTATTTTGATGATGCAGATGATGCAATACTTGATCTGGTTACGGAAATGTACGATTGTGCATATGTAAGAACAGAGCAGTTACAGAGAATAGCTTACGGAATTACATTTAAGTCTCTTGGTATGAAGGAAATACTTCAGTCTGATAAGGATCTGGGATTCAATAAGGACAGTGCTACCAAGGAACCTACTGAGGACGATAAGGAAGAGATTTACACCAAGTGGTGTGAATATGTAGACAGCTTCCAGGAAATCATCAAGATTGACGCTCCGGTAGAGGTTAAAACATATATCGTTGAGAAGATGTATGAATATGGTCGTAAAGATGTAGAAGAGCTGATGCACAGCCCGTATTAAGAAGATTAAAACTCCCGGGGATTCCCCCGGGAGTTTTTTACATTAAAAAGGTGCCTGTCACCGTTACAAAACTGTTACAGAATGTAACAGTTTTGTAACGGTGACAGGCACCTTATGTATTATATTAGTGACCGAGGTTTTCTGTTTCAGGAACAGTAACTGTCTGGTCGTAGCATGTGAATATCTCGTCTATCTTGGCCATATCCGGCTTAGGAGTAATAAGGCTTACTATAGGTACTATGATAAGTCCGGCAATCATTGTAGCTGCACCGGCGTTGATAGGTGACTTAATGATCGGATGGAAGATATTGATTACTGTAAAGCCTACACCTACGATGTAGCTTGCCCATACTGCAGCTTTTGTGATCTTCTTGCTGTAAAGTCCATACATGAATGGAGCAAGGAATGCACCTGCAAGAGCTCCCCATGATACACCCATCAGCTGAGCTATAAATGTAGGAGGATTAAATGCTATTACTACAGAAAGAATAATGAAGCACATTACAAGTACCTGCATAAGTCTGAGCTGCATTTTATCAGTCATCTTCTTGTCTTTTGAGTTGTATACCGGTTTGATCAGGTCAAGTGTAAGTGTTGAACTAGATGTGAGTACCAGTGATGAAAGTGTAGACATTGATGCAGAGAACACAAGTACCACAACGATACCGATAAGCAGATCCGGAAGTGTTGAAAGCATTGTAGGAACTATATTATCGTAGGCTATACTTACTGTACCATCAGCTGCTACAACCTTAACTCCTTCTATATCTCCGAAGAGACGTCCGAAACCTCCGAGGAAGTAACAGCCACCGGCGATAATGATAGCGAAGAAGGTTGATACAACAGTACCTGTCTTAACAGCTTTCTCATCCTTGATAGCATAGAATTTGTGAACCATCTGAGGAAGTCCCCAGGTTCCGAGAGATGTAAGGATTACAACGCCCAGAAGGTTAAGAGGATCAGGTCCGAAGAAACTTGCGAAGAGTCCCTGACTGTCTGCCAATGCAGGAGTAGTAACTGTTGGATCTGTTGGGATAATAGAAAGTTCCTTGATAGCATTCAGGAATCCACCCTGACCTGCGAGAACTGAACCGATTACTGCACAGATACCGATCAGCATTATTATACCCTGAACGAAGTCATTAAGTGCTGTAGCCATATATCCACCGATAACTACGTAAGCGCCTGTAAGAAGCGCCATTATAATAACGCAGATACGATAATCTATATTGAAGGCCATTCCAAATAGTCTTGAAAGACCGTTATATACTCCGGCTGTATAAGGAACAAGAAATATAAATGCAATGAGTGAACCAACGATTCGAAGGGATTTGGAATCGAATCTCTTGCCGAAGTATTCCGGCATTGTTTTTGCATCCAGTTTCTGAGTCATTACACGGGTTCTTCTTCCGAGGATGAGCCAGGCAAGAAGGCTTCCGATAAATGCATTTCCTATACCAATCCAGGTAGATGACAGACCGTATTTCCATCCGAACTGTCCTGCATATCCGATGAATACAACTGATGAGAAGTAGGAGGTACCGAAAGCAAAGGCTGATATCCAGGGGCCTACCGTACGACCACCAAGTACATAGTCATTAACATTCCTGGCCTTGCTTCGGGAATAGATTCCTATTCCAATCATTGCTCCAAAGAAGATGATAAGTAATAATACCTTGATAACCATTGAATTTCTCCTTTATTATATTGTTGATAAATTAACGATTTAACGCGCTAACGATTTAACGCGCTAAAGTGTATTATACATTCTTATGCAGATATGTCAAGAATTAAAGTACATATAAAAATGAAATAATTTCTTTTGTATAATGAACAATAAAAGTGCTATAAAGCAATAAATAAAAGTAGATTATAATAGCGATTTTTGTTATCATGTCATAAGTGGTCAAAAGGCGTTTTGACACATGTATTGTTATATGGGAGCTGATAATATATGGAATTAGGAAAGTGGAATATACTCAGAATAGACAGGATTAAGGATGTAGGAGCTTATCTTACTGATGGAAAAGGCCTGGAGAATAGTGTGAGGGAGGAAATGGATGTTCTTCTTCCTTCCAGACAGATTCCTGAGGGATGTGAGATAGGAGATAATGTCAGAGTATTTCTGTATCGTGACTCTGAGGACCGGCTTATAGCTACAACAGCTGAGCCGAAGCTTACTCTGGGTGAGATCAGAAAGCTTAAGGTTAAGTCTGTCAGTGATATAGGGGCCTTTCTGGACTGGGGGCTTTCGAGAGATTTATTTCTTCCCTTCAAAGAGCAGACTGTGAAGGTTCAGCAGGAGAAATCCTATCTGGTTAAGCTTTATATTGATAAGACCGGAAGACTTGCTGCATCCATGAAGATTTCTGATTCGCTTAAATCAGATAACATTTCTGAACTGTTCAGGAAAGGTGACCATATAAGTGGAGTAGTGTATAATGTGAAGAAGGATTTCGGAGCATTCGTAGCTGTCAGGGATTCTCAGGAGGAGTATGTTGCTTCCGGACTGATCCATTCCAGTGAGATATTTGAGAATCTCTATGTGGGTGATGAGGTTAACTGCCGTGTAATAAAGGTTCGGGAAGATGGCAAGATGGATCTGGCCATGAGGGATGAAATCCCGATGCAGATGGAGAAAGATGCTGAAATGGTTCTGGATATCATAAAGAGTTATGGTGGCAGACTTCCTTTTAATGACAAGGCGGATGCAGCACTCATTAAGAAAGAATTCGGTATCAGCAAGAACGCATTTAAGAGAGCGGTAGGAAGGCTTCTTAAGAATGGAATCATTTCAATAGATGATAAGGGAATTGAAGTGAATCAATAATAAGATAATTATATTCCGGCCAAAGGCAGGGAATCATATATAGGAGGAAAATAAAATGGCAGAAATAATCAGTACTGATAAGGCACCGGCAGCAATCGGACCATATTCACAGGCAGTAAAGACAGGGAATCTTATCTTCACATCAGGTATGATCCCTATTGATCCGGCAACCAATACTCTGGTTGAAGGAGGGATAGAAGTTCAGGCAGAGAGAGCGCTTATGAATGTCAAAGCTCTTCTTGAGGCTTCAGGTTCATCTCTTGATAAAGTCGTAAAAACAGTTGTATTTATCAAGAATATGGATGATTTTGCAAAGGTAAATGAGATCTATGCTAAATACTTTACTTCGGATTTTCCTGCACGCAGCTGTGTAGAGGTAGCTCGCCTTCCGAAGGGTGTTCTTATTGAGATGGAAGCAATTGCAGAAATATAATTCTTATGAATGCTACAGGATGTCAGGTGAAACTTCTGATGTCCACATCGTAGGATTTATCGGCAGCTTTCTCTTGATGGGAGGGCTGCTTTGTTATTTATCGAAGGGAGATATAACCGGGTGTGAGAATTTCCCGGTCATATAAGGTTCAGGAAATGTCAGATTCAAGAGTTGATATCCTTTTTAAGAAAGACAGAGAAAACTTTATAAAGACATTTAATGCCCGTATAAAAGAGAAAAAGACGAAGTATCTTCTTGTGGTTTCTCCAATGGATTCCTATAGAAATGCGTCCGGGGACAGGAAGAGTCTGGAGGAAATGGCCTCTGAGCTTGCAGATATTCTTGACATGAATGAAGAAAGTGTTCTGGCGACTCCCAAGAAGCTATTCCAGTTTCCAAATCGTATTACAGGTATTATGTTCCGGACTGAAATGGTTGATGAGAAGCTTAATCCTGCATACATATATAATTATGAGGCAGACTTTCTTTTAAGGCTTATCAGAAATAAAAGCTTCATGGTAAACCAGGATATTGAATACCTTCAGGGCGAACCGGGAGATGGAAATTTCCATGAGTTTAAGGGCATATATGACAAGAGGTGGTATCTGGACAGTATTAAGAGTTTTCTGCTTCCGCTCCTTGATAGTTATGAAGAAATACCTTACCTGGTGAAAACTTATGCAATGTATTTCATAACCTGCAGACTGGATGCAAATCAGAATTATAATAATCGTCATGTTCTGAATGAAGAGGAAATAGAAATATTCCGGAATCTGATCGGCAGGGTTCTACAGAAAATTGACGATGATATAATAATGAATGTACGTCGGTATCCCGTTTACAGGAGGGATTATCAGTTCTGCAGGATGCTGCTCAGAATTAAGAATACCTGTGCAGGAAGAGATATGAACAGCGGGCTTGTTCTGCAGGAACTGACGGGCAGTGAGACCCTGGATTTTGATCCTGAAGAATATCTTTACAGTATCAGAATGAGATTTCCGACTCTTGCGGTAATGTGTAATGGTGCTCCGGCGTACAGCACATCCGCTCTCAGATGTAATATACAGCTTATGGATGTCAGGGATGGAAAGCTGGAGATAGATGGTTCTGTTCCGGATATCTTCTCTAAAGACGATGTAGATTATTATTTTGAAGCAGGAGACAGAAGGTATGAGCCTGTATTCTGTGAAAGATATAGTCTTACCAAATACTTCGGACAGTCCGCCTACAAGAGATATCCCTTTCATGTAACTATTCCCCTTGATAAGGATTTTGAGGGGGATATAAGGTTCTATATCGAGAGAAGAAACAGCCCTGACATATTTGAGGTGTTCTTCGAATTTAAGTCACATACCAGCAGGCTTTCCTCATATCCGAGAGCTTCCTACTGGCATGCCGGCAGTTATCTGTTTACCACAGAGCAAACTCCGGTTTCAGAAAATGATTATGGAATAAGTGCCATCAGAGTAGAGAAATATTCCTGGAAAAAGATGGCTTCAAGAGAACTGGGGACGGGCTGGGAACTCCTGTCATCTCTCCAGAGCCATAGACTGCATTTCTTTCTCCTGCGTGCTGCATGGGTGGCAACTCATCCTTTCTTCGCAGGAAAGAATATCTGGTTATTTATGGATAAGATATACAAAGGAGGAGATTCCTCGGAGTATATGTATAAATATACTCTCGGGAAGATGAAGGCCGGTGACGAAGGTGCACCGGATAAGGCATATTATCTGCTTGACAGTTCATCTTCGGATTACGGAAGGCTGATGGCAGAAGGATATAAGCCTCTCAGGAGAGGAAGCTTTCTTCACAGGCTTGTATTTCTGAATGCTGATGTTCTGGTTGCTTCCAATTCCACGGTATTTGCATTTAATGACTATTATCTTGAGAATTCACGATATATAAGGGGAATCCCGGACTTTAAGGTGGCCTGTGTTCAGCATGGACTGTCTGTTCAAAAGATTGCCCTTGCCCAACAGAGACTCAGGGATAATATACGGATGTATTTTATAGCATCTGAAGTAGAACGTGAGAATCTGCTGCATCCGGTATATGATTATGCCGGTTATGACGTGATCAGAATGACGGGAATTCCAAGATATGATGGCCTGATCAATGAGGATAAGAAGCAGATAATGATATCTCCAACCTGGAGAATGCAGTCGGCCAGACTGGTTTCAAGGCATGAGGGCTTTGAAAGAGATTATAATTCTGAGTTCAAGGAAACCGCATATTTCAAGGTATATAATAGCCTGATAAATGATGAGAAGCTGATAAATGCAGCTCAAAAGCATGGTTACAGAATAGCTTTTGTCCTACATCCGATTGTGAGTCCTCAGGCAGGGGATTTTGACAGTAATGATTATGTGGATATCATTCCTTCTGTGGGTGATATGAGTTATGAGAAAATGTTCAGAGAATCGAGCCTTCTTGTAACAGATTACAGTGGGATTCAGTTTGATTTTGCATATATGAGAAAACCGCTGGTATATTATCATCCGGATGAACTGGAAGCTCATTATGAAGAAGGAACATATCATTATGATACCATGGCATTCGGTGAAATAGTCAGGAAGAAGGATGAACTGATAAGCCTGCTGATCCGGTATATGGAAGAGGGCTGTGAAATGAAAGAACTTTACAGGATGAGGGTAGACCGATTCTTCACATTCAGTGACAGAAATAACTGTGATAGAGTTTATGAGGAATTGAAGAAATTATAAACGTATTTAAGGGGATAAAATGACAGAGAACGATATTTGGAAGGTGCTGGGGATTGCGCAGACTAAGGATGAAGATGAATTAAAGACCGCCTACAGAATGAAACTGCTGAAGGTGAACCCGGAGGATGATCCGGAGGGCTTCAAACAGCTCAGGGAAGCTTATGATATGGCTGTTGCTGCAGCTTCAAAGGCTGATGAAGAGGCTTCAGAAGAAGAGAGAAGGGAACCCAAGGATGAAGTAGAGCTTCATATTGATAAAGCCCGTGAAATCTATCTGGATATTTCTTCCCGTATTGATGAGGATAAGTGGAAAGAGTGGCTGAAGGCTCCTGTAGTTCTGGAACTGGATACAACAGACCGTGTCAGAGAGCAGTTTCTTGCCTTCTGCATGGGACATTTTGAATTTCCTATCAATATCTGGAAACTTTTCAATCAGACCTTTAACTATGTAGAAGAGAAGCAGAATCTTGCAGAAGTGTTCCCTATAGATTATCTGAATTATATTGAATTCAGAACTAATACAGAAGGCTTCGTGGATTTTACTCTTCTTATGGACAGGGATGAGATAAATCAGAAAGCTGAGGATTTGGGACTGGATATATCCATAGCGGGTTCAGATGAAATCTATGAGCCTGAAGAATTTGATGCTATGGTGGATATGTATCTCAAAGAACTGTCATATCTCCCGGTACGCCTTGACCGGTATATGGCGCACAAATATGCGAAATATCTGGGAGACGGTCAGGAGAGAGACTTAGAGGAAGAGGACAGACTGGCCGGTGAAGAAATGGCTTCACTGAAAAGTGCATATGAATATCTTCAGACTATGGAATATTTCCATCCTCTCGAGCTCGTGGCTGTTCTCAGAGTGTTGTATTTTGAAGAGAAATATGAGAAGGCAGCGGAGATTGCCGAAAGAATAATAGACCATCAGCTTGTAGAGAAGGCAGGGGACTATACCTATGCAGTTGCGCTTTTTATATTTGCTGAATGCAGACATAAGCTTGGAAATCTTGATGAGGAATTAATGGACAGCCTGTATTCCAAGGCGGAGGAAATCCTTGAAAGATATCCTGATCACATCAAGTCTATTCAGGTTAAAGCGGAGATAGAACATTTCAGAGGGAACTACGAGAAGGCCAGTGAATTTTTCATAGATATTCTGGATATTAATTCACGTGATTGTGAAGCTATCATGCTTCTCAGAACTTCCAGTGATGAATCCGTTCAGGATTATAAGGCCAGACTTGAGTCAGACAGCATTACCCAGAAGGAGAAAATGGAACTGGCGTGGGCTCTCTTCAGGACTGAACGTACTGAAGAAACTCTGGATCTGCTGAAGACCTTCTCACCGGATGAAGAGAATTTCTATGGCTATAATAATCTGTATGGAAGATGCCTCTTCAATTCCGATAATTACAGAGATGCCTTTCCTTATCTGGAAAGATGGGTTGATATGATCGATGATCTGTTCAGAAAGAAGGAAAGCGGAGAAACACTCACAGAAAAGGATGAGGAGAGACTTACCAGAAGGTCTTTCGCATACTTTCTCTATGCCGCCTGCTCAAGTGAACTTAAGAATTATGATCAGGCAGTAAAGTATTTTGAAGAAGCAATCCGAATGGTTGAAGAAGAGAAGGATCTGAATGAGCTCTTCTATTATCAGGAAAGCTACGGAAGAATGCTCTTTGAGAACGGCAGCTATCCTGAAGCAATGAAGATATGGAACTCAATGATAGAGAAGGCTGATCATTTCGTTCCTGCCTATATCAACAGACAGAAAACGGCTTATGAAATGCGGGATGCTCAGCTCGTAATCGACGACTATTATAATATCATCAGGGATTATCCGGAATATGCACAGGCCTATACCTTTGCTGCAAAGGTATTTGAAATATACGGTCAGACTGATGATATGCTGTCTGTATATAAAAGAGCTGAGGATGCGGGAGTTCAGAGCGACGAGCTGGACAGTGTAAAGGCAAAATATTATGCCAAGAAGAACCAGTTTGCGGAATCTTATGAAATATATAAGAGGATTGTCGAAAATATTGATAAAGAGAGCAGTGATATTACCAAGACAGATGATATTGTGGAACTCTATGCAGATATGGCTGTTCTTCTTATTCATGAGCGGGACAATGAGAAGCGGGATGAATATCTGAAGGAAGCTGAAACCATAGTCAAGAAGGGACAGAAGCTGGACAAGGATAATAAGAGGTTCTTCTGGATACTTACTGATATATATGAATGGACCGGCAGGAATCCTGAACCGACCTACAAGAAGATGCTGAAGCTTTATCCTACAGATTCAAATATATATTTCGAATATGGTGAATACTTCAGAAGAATCAGAAATATTGAAAAAGCTGAGAAATATTATCAGAGAGCGCTTGATGTCGATCCGAATCACAGAAGTGCCAATAACAAGCTGATGAACATTTATCAGGACAGATATAATGATACTGAGAATCCGGAATTCTATGATATAGCAGTCAGATTTGCTTCGTCTCAGCTGGATAATGAAGCAGATGATTATTATTATATCGAGAGAGCGCTTCTATATCTGGATGGTTACAATTTCACAGATGCATATGAGGATGCTTGTAAGGCAATAGAGATCAACAAAGAAAATGTATATGCCTATAATGCTAAGGGAATAGCACTCTACAGGATGAAGAAATTCAGAGAAGCTCTGGAATGCTTTGATAAGGCTATCAGTCTTGAGGATGGTGATACCCAGAATCCGTATATTAATGCGGCTAAAAGTTGTGAATCTCTTAAGGAATACGGCAGAGCCCTGGAGTATATAGATATGCTCAAAGGTAAATACGAGATTACCGGATCGATTCTGGATATTTACGGACGCCTCTATGGCAAACTTAAAAAACATGAGAAGGCAGAGAAGGTATTCAAAGAAAAAGAGAAAATGGACAGAAAACTGAGGGAGTCTACTGATAATCCATGGTATGAGAAGAATATAGTCATGGACATTTTCAGAAGGATCGAGTCTATGTATCTGTCCGGAAATGATTATTATGCCGTGAAGATAGTAACTGAAGAAGCTATGCCTTACCTTAAAGAGAAGGGTTATCTTGTGCTTCGTCCTACAGATCATTTCAGTGGTGAGGACGCAAGAAGGGCAGCGGAGGTGATCAAGGAGCTGGGAGATTATTATCTCTATACTGAGAGAACCTATAAGAAAGCGGTGTCCTGTTACAGAAAGAGCAAAGCTCTCTATGCCTGCGAGAACATTAATAAGGCAGAACGTATTCTGGCGCTGGATAGTATCAATCCTGAGGATACCACTGATAATAGAGACAGACTTGAGGACTATGCCCGACTGTATGTCAATATCGCAATGGCTTATCGTTTTGCCAGAGATAAGAAGAAAAGCAGAGAGTTTGCAAATCGTGGTTTAAAGTGTATAATCAGAGCATATGAATCTATAGACAGGTATATCAGTTACAAGCCGATGAAAGTTATCAGAATAAGGCTCATCGGTATGCTTAAATACTTCATAGGAGAGAAAGATGAGGCTATTAAGCTTCTGTCTACGATGAATTCATGTGATTTTTGTTATTTCTGCAGACATGGTGACTGTTACGATTATTATCTGGCTATGGCCCGGATAATGGAAATGGAATCCAGAAATACAGAGGCACTGGAATTTTACAGAAAGGCATTCGATCTGTCGCCTGAAGATATGGAAGTCTTCAAGGCATTACAGGTACTGGGAAAAGAATGATTATTGGAATAGATCTGGGAACTACAAACAGTCTGGCCGCCTATTATACAGATGAGGGGCCTCGCATAATACCTAACAGACTCGGGGAGAATCTTACCCCTTCGGTGGTTAGTATTGATGAGGAGGAAAATGTATATGTAGGCAAAACAGCTCAGGAGAGAATGAGACTCTATCCGGACACAAGCGCTTCGGTATTTAAGAGGGATATGGGAAGTGACAGGAAGTACACTCTCAGTGGCAAGAGCTTTACTGCAGAGGAATTGTCCTCCTTCGTGTTAAGAAGTCTTAAGGAGGATGCAGAGGCTTTTCTCGGAGAAGAAATTACAGAAGCTGTTATCAGTGTTCCGGCGTATTTCAACGATATGAGAAGGAAATCTACCAAGAGAGCGGGAGAACTTGCCGGTCTTAAGGTGGAGAGGATTATCAGTGAACCGACAGCGGCGGCCATAGCTCATGGTCTTTATAATGAGGATAAGCCGGCCAAGAATCTGGTTTTTGACCTCGGTGGTGGTACTCTGGATGTGTCCATTCTGGATTATTTCCCTCCGATCCTTGAAGTCAGGGCAGTTGCCGGAGATAATTTTCTGGGTGGTGAAGATTTCACTCATATAATCGAGGATCTGTTTTATAAGAAGAATAAGGAAATTGTAAAAGAAGAATTATCATATAGAGAACTCCAGCATATATATAAGGCTGCCGAAATCTGCAAGAAAGAATTGTCCAATAGCGGAAAAGCCATAATGAAATGCAAGCTTGGAGAAGAAAGCATTGAGACCGAAATAACCTATGCGGAATTTGATAAGGGCTGCGAGGCTCTTTATGACAGAATACGTATTCCTGTTAAGAGAGCATTATCTGATGCAAAACTCAGATTAAGTGATATCAATAAGGTAGTGCTTGTGGGAGGCGGAACCAGAATGACAGGTGTGAAAACCTTTGTCAGCAGGATGTTCCATACATTTCCGGATACCAGCATTAATCCTGATGAAGCAGTAGCACTCGGTGCGGCTATTCAGGGAGCCATGAAAGAAAGAAAACAGTCTATCAAGGAAGTTGTTCTTACTGATGTATGTCCGTTTACTCTCGGAACTGAGGTCGCAGTGGATCTGGGAGACGGAATAAGAGAAAGCGGTCATTACTGCCCGATAATTGAACGTAATACCGTTATACCGGCCAGCAGAACCGAGAGATTCTATACTATTCATGATGACCAGTCTAAGCTTTCTATAAATGTTCTTCAGGGTGAAAGCAGGATGGCAAGAAATAATCTGGAGCTGGGAGTTCTGGATATTGAGGTGCCTAAGGGCAAGGCTGGTTCGGAGTCGGTTGATGTTACCTATACCTATGATATTAATTCGATTCTTGAAGTGGAGGTAAAGGTTATTTCTACCGGTAAGAAATATCGCCAGATCATAAAAGGTCAGTATACTGATATGACTGATGAGGAAATAGACAGAAGATTCCAGGAACTGTCATATCTGAAAATACATCCAAGGGATCAGGAGGAGAATAAGCTTCTTCTGTTGAGACTGGAGAGACTATATGAAGAAGCGCTCGGTATGGACAGGGATGTCCTTGAGAATGAGGCCAGAAAGTTTGAACTTGCTCTTAATAGTCAGGACAAGCGCCTGATTGAGAGTGAGAGGAAGAAACTTAAGGAATTTCTGGATGGCTGGGAGAGCGAGCTGTAGTATTGGGAGTTATACGGACTGTGTAATGCAGTCGATGAGAAAGGTTACAAAATGGATATAAAAAATCTCACAATTGACACATCCCGTTTCAATAGGAATGAAGTAACATCTGTCAGTCGTGTGAGGCTTGTTCCCGCAGGCTGTGCCCTGGATATGGGAGATGGGAGCGAGTGTGCAGAGTATGTCTGTCAGGATTATATTATTAATAAACTTGGAAGGCCACACAGAAATGTAAGTATAATGTATACGTATTATCCGAAGGATAAGGAGTGGCCTCAGAGAGTCAGCGAAGCTCATGCTGACATGAAAGTCAATTATCAATGGGATTACCCCTATGATGATTATCCGGTGTATGAGGGTGGAATCAACGGCAGTCTGACCGGAGAACCCTTCAACCAGATGAGAGATATCAGAAAGCATGGTCAGGATGTATCCCTTACATTGACCGTCGACTGCTCGCTGGAGGATGAGTACCTGATTCAGATAGCGAAGGAATTAAGGACCTTCGGCCGCATCAGGCTCAGAATTAATCATGAATGTGCAGGAACCTGGTTCACTCATAATCAGAGATTTTCATATAAGGAAATAGCAGATTTCTTTGTAAGATTTCATAAGATAATCAAGGAATATGCGCCTAATGTCAGAACTGTGTTCTGTTCAGGATTTATTACGTCCGAGGGACGAATGGATCACGAAGAGGATTTCCTTGAAGCTTTCAGAACAGCTGATATATGGTCAGGTGACAGATATATGGCATTACATGCTTCCTGGCCCTTCGAGATATGTGAGAAGGATACGAAGAAATGTTATGCTCTCAGTGTAGATTTCTGTAAGAAATTATTCCATGATACTGTAATGAGGCTCAGAGAAGTGAATGGTGGAGAACATAAACCTTTCTCTGCTTCGGAATTCAATGTTGACGGAGATGTAACCGGCTCAAAGCTTCAGGGACAGGGTATAATTAGCTTCATGCAGTTTCTCATAGACGAGAAGCCTGACTGGTTCAACAGCATGGCTCTGTACCAGTTCAGAGACAGAGGAAGACTCGGACTCGAGCTTGAAGATCCCAATAACAGTGAAGTTGGAATAGAGCAGCCTGTCCTGAGTGAATATAAAGAAATCATAAAGAATGAGTACTTTAATCCGGGAATAGAAAAGCTTGAGGATATTGAATATCTTTCGACTGACAATGAATCCTCCGGTGTTCCGGAAAATCCGATTCAGATGAGATGGGGTGGCGCTGAGGATTCGGATGGAATTGAAATAAAGGTCAGAATTGAGAAAGAACCCGTATTCTTCGACATTCTGCTTCCTAAGGAAATGAATCTGATGCTGTCAGTTAATGGAAGATGGTTCTATAAAGCGCCCGGTGTCAGTATAATTGATGCAATGCCGGCTTTCTTCGAGAAGGATTCACGAAGAGTCGTGCCGGGGGAAGAAATATCTGTTCAGATATTCGCTCCGCCTGCAAATGGAGAGAATCCTGAAACTGACAGAAATGACTGGGCAGAGAATTATTATACTGCTATGACGAAACTTCCGGAATTCAGAATCAGATATGAAGCTAATGGAGAGGTTCTGTGATCAGAATTTATAGTCAGATTTTTATAATCAGAATTCTATAATCATAATTAATACGGGAGGTCCTGATGAGGACCTCCCGTTACTTTTTTCTTACCATTTTTTTAACTTTTTATTTTTTGTTTTTTTATTTTAGTGTTCCGTCAGATTTGATGGATATATTCATTCCCGAACTGTAACCGCGTACCTTGTTAATGATATGAGCTTTCGCGGATTTCTTGAGAATGACAGGCTGATAATTGTTAGTATAAGATACTCCGGAAAGAGAGCAGGGGATGATTCTGGCATCCCTTGTTTTCTGAAGCTTGCCCTTCTTGATATAGAAGGTCTGCTGGAATATCATGGTATCCTTGTCGGATGGATTTACATTTCCACCAAAACAGAAATTACCGAGGCTGTATACAATGTATTTGCCTTTATAATTCTCAATTCCCTGGAGAACATGGGGGTGATGTCCGATCACGAGATCGGCGCCTCTGTCTATACAATACTTTCCGAGAAATTTCTGAAGACCGTCGGCCTGATAGACTCTTTCTTCTCCCCAATGATAATTCACGATTATTATCTGGGCCTTGGCTTTCTTAGCTGCGCTGATGGTAGAATCAATCAGTGCTGTATTATCCCCATCCAGTTTGTTAAGACCGATAAATGCGATTTTAACTCCCTTTACCTTCTTGTAGGCAATACAGGATTTATAACAGAATAGAATCTTATTCTTTCGTAAAGTGGCCTGAGTGTCTGACAGGCCCTGTGGACCGAAATCAAAAGAATGATTGTTGGCAAGATTTACAACCTCTACAGAACCTTTCTTCAGTATGTTTACGTGCTTGGCCGGCCCTTTAAAGGTGTAGGTTTTGTTCTGACGGTTCCCGGACTCTGTCAGGGTACCTTCGAAATTTACCACAGTGATATCATCCTTGGCAAAGACGGGCTTTACCTTTTTCAGGAAGTACTCAGGTCCGTTTGCATCATAGTAGGAATTGAAATTACCATTATAATGACTGTCGATTCCGAGGGTGCAGTCTCCGGCGGCACTGATGGTTATTTTAGTTACGGAATCCTTCTTCTTTTTGGATTTCTTCTTCTGAGTCTTCTTAGAAGTTTTCTCAGAAGACTGTGTCTCGGCCGTCTCGGATTCAGAAGGTTTTGTTTCTGTAGATACCTCAGGATTTTCGGTTGTAGTCTGAATGGCTTCTGTGGTTACTTCTGCAACAGACTGAGTCGTTTGGGGTGCAGCAGGTGAGTTTTCATCAGCATTTACTGAGTTTATAGAACCAATACCGGATGACAGAGTAAGGATAGTGATCACAAATGCCGGTATAAGAAATCTTTTTATTCTCACGTCAAATTCTCCTTGTTATATATAATTCAGTATGACATAATAATTCTAACTGTGGATTGCCCGATTGTCTATTATAATTTCGTAAATTCAGTACTTATTCCGAGCACTTTCTGAAGTTTCGTGAATAGTAACGGTTTATATAAGGAACGATGATATGATGAAATATAATGTTGATTTTGAAATAATGGGTCTGATTATCACATTTGTTGTGCTGATATATTTTAATCTTAACTATGTGATCAGGACAAGGACAGATAAGGCTTTTAACAGGCTTCTCTATTTTATTATTTTTTCATGTGCACTTGATATGATTACCGCTTATACGATTTCTCTTGAGAATCCCGGACTTAATATTCTGAATAATATTATGACTATGGGATATTTCTTCTGTGCATTTCTGACAGCAGTTTCTTTTGAAGAATACATTGTGAGTTATATTTATGAGAAGAGGAATTTAGGTGTACTGGAAATTCTCCGCAGAGTGATAATAGTATTGTATACGCTGCACGGACTGCTGAATCCTTTTACCGGTCTTGCCTTCTATTTCACTCCGGAGGGTAAATATGTTCATGGCACTCTCTATATGCTGGGATATTACATTCCGGCTCTGTTTGTGATTTCTTCTCTGTATCACATCTTTCGTTATCACAAGAAATTTGACAGGAAACAATGGATTTCGGGAATTGCATTTATGGTCGTGGTTCTGGTCGGTATGGTTCTCCAGGCGACAGTCCTGCCGAATGTTTATCTGACCTTCGGTCTGGTTCCGGTGGCTCTTCTTATGATTGTTTTCTCTCTTGAAACACCGGACTACCGTAAGCTTGTGAAGACTCTTGATGAACTTGAAGAAGCCAGACAGTCGGCCTGGAAGGCTAATCAGGTTAAGAGTGATTTCCTGGCAAATATGTCCCATGAGATTCGTACCCCTATCAACGCTGTGCTTGGTTTCGATGAGATGATCCTTCGTGAGAGTCAGGAGGAGGATACCATTACCTATGCCAGGAATATCAAAAGCAGTGGACAGACGCTGCTTTCAATAGTTAATGATATTCTCGACCTGTCTAAGATAGAAGCAGGTAAAATGGATATAGTGTCTGCAGAGTATGATCTCGTTTCCATGATATCAGGACTTCTGAAAATGATAACTCCGAGAGCGGCAGAGAAAGGCCTCAGAATTAATTGTAATATTGATGACAAACTTCCGAGAAAGCTGTGTGGAGATGAGGTGAGAATAGCCCAGGTGCTTTCCAATCTTCTGACGAATGCTGTTAAATATACCAAGATGGGAGAGGTAACTCTTGAGATTAAGGTAAAGGATTATTCTAAAGATAATATCAATGTATATTTCGCTGTTAAAGACACCGGAATAGGAATTAAGGAAGAAAATATGGAGAACCTGTTCTCGGAATTCGCCCGTGTTGAAAGTGAAGGCGCTCATGATATAGAGGGTACCGGATTGGGTCTTCCTATTTCGATGAAATGTCTGGAGCTTATGGGAAGTAAACTTGAAGTTGAAAGTACCTATGGAGAGGGCTCGGTATTCTATTTCGAGATTACGCAGGGAGTTGAACAGCAGGAAGCTATAGGCGACTTTATGAAAGCTAATGCGGAAAATATTGAAGAGGTTCCTGTTTTCAGAGAAGAATTTACAGCTCCCGAGGCGCATATTCTGGTGGTGGATGATGTAGAAATGAATATCAAGGTGTTCAAGGGCCTTATGAAGAAGTCTATGATTCAGATAGATGAAGCAATGAGCGGTGCACAGGCAATTGAACTGATTAAGTCGAATAAGTACGACTGCATTTTCATGGATCATCAGATGCCGGAGATGGATGGCATTAAGACTCTGGATAAACTTAGAGAGGATGATGAGGTAAACATTGAAAATACTCCTGTTATTGCGCTGACAGCCAATGCTATTTCCGGTGCAAGGGAAATGTACCTCCAGCATGGCTTCTCGGATTATCTGTCAAAACCAATTGATGGATGGGAACTTTCGGGAATGCTTCATAAGTGGATTCCGGAGGATAAGATCCATGAAGGAACTGAAGGGACAACGAAAACAGAAACTGCAGAAGAAACTTCTTTGAATGAAGAAAAGGGTTCTGAGGCGGATATAGCATCTGAAAATAATAATTATAATAATGATGATAATGATGAAATAATGGAATTCTTCCCGGAAGGAAACGATTATTATGCAGATTCTGCTATGGCTGGCTCTGCCGGAACAGATGTATTTCAAAGGCTGGAAGCAATCGGAATAGATGTTGAGCTAGGTCTTACCTATTCCATGAATGAACAGGATTTCTATCTGGAAATTCTGAATGATTTCGTGATAAATGCCAGAGAAATGCTGGGTGAGCTGGAAACAAGTTTCCAGAAGGAAGACTGGAAGAATTACGAGATAAAGGCTCATGCCATGAAGAGTACAGCTAAGACTATCGGGGCAAGGGACCTGTCAGAAGCTGCCAAGGATCTTGAATTTGCAGCCAAAGAGGAGAATTATGCTCTGATACAGACCCGTCATGGAGCCTTTACAG
The DNA here is from genome assembly GCA_902782965.1 of uncultured Lachnospiraceae bacterium. GTDB lineage: Bacteria > Bacillota > Clostridia > Lachnospirales > Lachnospiraceae > Eubacterium_Q. The sequence continues at coordinate 6,072 of CACZPG010000145.1, read as the reverse complement.
ATCAGTATAGTGAAGTTTCTGCTAAAATCGAAGCAATTATAGTATAAATGATATAAGTGTCATAAGAAAAAGCTGCTTTTGACAGCACATCATAAATTGAAATTCATATAGTATTTACTTGAAATATATTACGAAAAGTGTTTTAATCAATTCTGACTGTTTTTATGGTGGAGGAGAAATGGCTAAGACTGAGGTTCTGGTAAGAAATAATCCTGATGATGAAAACAGAATAACTCCCGGTGATGGTGGTTTTCAGATGCCCGAAGGGCCGGATGGTGGAAATAAGAAGCATGAGAATGACAATAAGAAGAGAAATAGTCTTGCAAAGGTATTGGTTATAATTATTGCTGCTATAGCTCTTGCTATTGCCGTTTCTTTTGTTGTTATTTATTTCACAGGACAGGGCAAAAGCATAATGGATCCCTCGACCAGGTTCAATATGACGAGGGAAGATGACAAGGTTTATCTGTCCTGGGAAGACAAGGACAGAAAGGCCGATCAGGGATACAAGGTAGAAATATTTGATGCGGGAGATGGAGATGAGTCTTCATCACCGATTTTTTCCAAGGAATATGACATTTCAGAAGTTCCCTGTGATAATGATCAGTTTAAGATAATTATCCCTAATGAGGTTATTCAGAGAGGCAGGCTGACTTATAAGATACATAAAGTACATATTTCCGGAGTTTTGGGACTTAAATTCAGGACTTCAGGTTATATGCCTGTGGAATTCACTTATCAGGTTATGAGACCTGAGAGCTACAGTGTGGACTGTACCGTGAATCTGAGTATGAGTCAGGTTACCTTTAATTGTAAGTCCGGCAATAACGGAACCTATACACTTTATCTTAACAAGCCTTCCGGAGAGAAGGAAGTGCTGGGTTACACTGCACCTGAGAATGGAAATGTATCTATTGATGCAGCATTTGGAAATGGCGGATTTGAAATTCCGCAGCAGGATGAGAAATGTACCTTCTCTATTGAATGTTCGGATATATCGGATAATCTGACCTTCACGGATATGAATTATCAGTTCGTTACTCTGGGAAGGGAGGAATTCCTGACCAATAAGCTTACAGCAGACTATACCACTGATAATAAGAACAGATTTACCATTACCTGGAATGAGACGAAGGGTGATGGCTTCCGGATTTCTGTCTGGGATGATGGCAGTGAATCCTGGAAAGAAATAATAAGTATAGGTAATGAGGAAGACAGAGTATTTGAAACCGGAAAACTTTTGCCGTGTACGGACTATAAGATCAGAGTTGAGATTATTAATCCGCCGGCTGAGGTTAATCAGGAGGACAGTTTCAGCGAAGTGGAACTGATTACGGGTCCTTCAGCAGAATTATCTACAATCTGGCCGACTATGGATCTTCCCGTATATAAGGCCAGCACAGGAGATGAACAGGTTGGTACCATAACAGTTGGTAAAGCTGTAACAGTACTTGATGAGGCTGATGGAAGGTTTCTCATTCAGACAGGAATGGGAGCGAATGATGTTCAAGGTTATATAGATTCGAACAGATGTTTCATCAACCTTCCTGAATATCTTGGTGATCTCTGTGCATATGATATTACTAACAGTTATTCATCGATATACCTTGTTCATGGATACGCTATTCCATCAGTATCCGGAACGATTATCTCGGGTTATGAGAATGTACTTCTTAAGGATGGATCATTTCTGGTACCACTCCTTTATCCGACAGCTAAGAAACTGGTTTCTGCGGCTGAATCGGCCCGCGATAAGGGGTATAAGCTTAAGATATATGATTCCTTCAGACCTTATGTGGCTACACGGTCTATTTATGATAAAACCAGTGAGGCTCTGAATTATGTAGTGCCGGAATCTACATTTTCCCGTATATCCGTAAAAGACTATATGGATGGAAAAAGGGCAAATGTACTGAGTCTTTCAAATCTGAAGAAGGCTGAGCCGGCGACTGAGGAGGACACTGAGGAAGAGAAGGACAAAGATAAATCAGACGATTCCAAGAAGGATTCTGATAAGGATTCCAAGAAGAAGGACTCTGATAAGAAGAGCAAGAAAAAGAAGGATAAGAAGAAGGAAAAGAAGACAGAGGAACAGACCGAACAGGCTGCTCCACAGGAAGAACCAGTTCTTGAACCGGAATCCGGAGAGGGTGAGAGTTCTATAGATGTAGTTAACGATATTTCTCTCGGTCAGGGAACTGCCGGGATAATCGGAATGAATAAAGTCTATGAAATGGAAGGTGTTTTACCGGCCCTTCAGGGTGACGGAGGCGTTTCAAGATTAGATAAGAAGAAAAAATCAGAGGAGGAATCCTCCGGAGATTCCGAGTCGGATAAGAATTCCGGTGCTTTGATGGAAACAAATGAAAATACCTATGGCAAGGTTATGATCGGGAACAGTGGTTACAATCTTGGAGCATTTCTTGCGGCAAAGGGTTCGATGCACAATCTCGGTATTGCCATGGACATGACTCTGGTAAGCCTTGATACCGGAGAAGAACTTTCAGCCCAGTCAGCTATGCATGATCTGAGCCACTTCTCGGTTCAGGCTACAAATAATGAAAATGCCAATATTCTGAAAGGAATTATGGAACCCAATGGTTTCGGAATGATCAACAGTGAATGGTGGCATTTCCAGGATAATGAAGCCAAGAGCAGTCTTGGCCCTGCAACAGTTCAAAACGGTGTTTCTGTAGAAGGCTGGAAGAAAGATGATAAAGGCTGGAGATACAGAGATGCCGATGGAAGCTTCCGTACCGGAGCTTCGGTGATAAATGATAATTCATATGAGTTTGATCAAAATGGTTATTTGGAGGAAAAATAATGATCAGATGTATTAAGAAGAAAACAGGTTTATTGATGCTGGCCATCATTGCTGCAGTTCTTATGCTGAATCCGATTTCAGCTAAAGCGGCTGACTGGTCTATGGATGAGGAAGGCAACACTATCTATGTTCTGGATGACGGAACAAATGCTACCGGACTTCAGGAAATCGACGGAAAAACTTATTATTTCGACGAGGAAGGATCTATGCAGACCGGTGTCGTAAATATCGGTGGAGTGAAGTATTTCTTCACTAAAGACGGATATACAAAGGCTGGTTTTGTAAAGTCAGGTAAGAATACATATTATTCGGAAGAAAACGGACAGCTTAAGTCCGGATGGATCAAGAGCAAGAATAATATTTATTATTTCGACAAAACTTCTTATAAGATGGCTAAGGGCTGGACCCAGATTGATAGTGATAAGTATTATTTTAATGAAGAAGGTAAGGCTCTCAGCGGCTGGCAGGAAATTGGCGGCAAGAAATATTACCTCGGCAAGAGAGGTAAGCAGTTTACCGGTTTCAAGAAAATTTCCAAGAAGAGATATTATCTCCTTAAAGATGGAGGAGTTCAGGTTGGCTGGATGAAGAAGGGTAAGAACAGATTCTTCTTCGATCAGGATGGTGTTCTTGCAACAGGCTGGAAGAACCTGAACGGAGTGAGATATTATTTCTATAAGGCGAATAATAAGGCCGGAAAACCTATCGGTGCAATGGCTAAGAATACAACCATTGATGGTAAGGAATTAGATAAGAAGGGAAGATGGGTAGGTTCTACTCCTGACGGAATGGATAAGAAGGCTGCAGGCATCAGCAGTGCAACCAATTATCTGATCCTTGTTAACTGCAGCATCCATTATGTTGCAATATACAGCGGAAGTGCGGGAGCATGGACTCCTGTTCATAAATGGCAGTGTGCTGACGGTGCACCGGGCACTCCTACCATCAAGGGTACCTTCTCAACAGGTCAGAAGGGTTATTACTTCGACGCTTTCGGAGTAAGATGCTTCTACTATACACAGTTCTCAGGAAACTATCTGTTCCATTCAGTTCTTTGTAATGAGAATGGTGCTGTAGTTGACGGAAGAGTCGGAATGGGTCTCTCACATGGATGTGTAAGACTTGCAAAAGAAAACGCAAAGTGGATATATGATAATATTCCTACAGGTACCAAGGTAGTAGTTTACTAATAAGTATGACATAAAGAAAGGAAATTTATATGAAGAACAAGCAGTACCCGTTTTATGAAGTTTCTGAAATGAAAAATCTCAGGGAGATGATAAATAAGAAGGCAGCTTACATCCCTGATATGACAGCTTTTGTATATCCTTGTGAAACCGGAGAAATGAGAAAGACTTATCTGGATCTGAAAGAGGATGTGGATGCTTTCGGTGCGTGGATGTACAGTAAGAAGCTTAAGGATAAGCATATCGCTATTATAGGTGAGAATTCCTACGAATGGCTGGTTGCATATTTTGCAACAATTAACGGTGGTAATGTAGCAGTAGCTATAGATAAGGGACTTCCTGAAGATGAGGCAGCTGCCCTTGCAAAAACCGGTGAAGTTGAGGCAGCCTTTATTTCAAATACATATTTTGAGAAGCTGAATAAGAAAGTATCCAAGAAGTCTTTTAATCTAAAAGAATTCGACGATATTCTCGCTGAAGGCAGACAGCTGGTTCGTGATGGAAAAGCAGCTGAATACTTCGAATATGAGATTGATGAGGATAAAACCGCTACAATTCTTTTCACATCCGGTACTTCCGGAATCAGTAAGGGAGTTGAGCTTACTAATAGAAATATCGCGTATGAAATCGTTCATACAAGTATGTTATTCGAGCCTCATGGAGGTGTACTTGCGGTTCTTCCTTTCCATCATGCCTTCGGACTTGTGGTTGGAATTCTCATGGTTATTAACTATGGTTATCCGATATATATTAATAAGAGTCTTAAGTATGTTAAGAAAAATATGGAGGAATTCGGACCACAGACAATGTTCCTTGTTCCTATGTTCGTAGAGTTCTTCCATAAACAGATTTGGAATGAAATCGCCAAGAAGGGTGCAACTAAAGCATTTAAGGGACTCATGAAGTCCACAGACCTGCTGCTTAAGACGGGTGTTGATGTAAGAAAGAAGACCTATGGTTCTATCCAGAAGGTATTCGGTGGAAATCTGGAATATATAATCTGTGGTGGTGCTGCACTTGATCCTATGTATGTAAAGGAATTCCGTACCTGGGGTATCGAGATACTTAATGGATACGGAGCTACTGAGTGTTCACCTTGTACAGCAGTTAACCGTCCTCATTTCAAGAAAGACGGAAGTGTTGGATATCTGGTTCCGGGAATAGAAGTGAAAACAACTGAAGAGGGTGAGATAGCATTTAAGGGTGAGCTGGTAATGAAGGGTTATTACAAGAATCCTGAAGCTACAGCTGAAGCTCTTAAGGATGGCTGGTATCATACAGGAGACCTGGGATATGTAGATGATGATAATTTCATTTATCTTACAGGAAGAAAGAAGAATCTTATCATACTCAGTAATGGAGAAAACATTTCTCCTGAAGAGCTGGAGCAGGATATTGCAAGAGATAGTGCCGTACAGGAAGTTCTCGTATATGATGAGGGCGGCAAGATCGTTGCCGAGATATTCCCTGATGAAGAGCATATGGGAGATGCAACATATTTCGAGAAGCTGAAGAATAAGGTTAATAAGGGACGCCCAATGTACAAGCAGATCAGCCGTATAAAGCTTCGTGAGGAAGAATTCATCAAGAATGCCAGCATGAAAATCGTAAGATATAAAAATATTCCCAAATAGTTCCGCAAAAAAGCTTATCACAAAGTCTGTCCAACGGACAGACCTTGTAAGATAAGCTTTTTATGCAGAACAAAAGGAATCGCTGAATAGAAGCTGAGAAGCAGCGACATACGGCGAAGCCGGATGATTCAGCGATTACTCAAAGTAAATAAGCAAAAAAGCTTATCACAAAGTCTGTCCAACGGACAGACCTTGTAGGATAAGCTTTTTATGCAGAACAAAAGGAATCGCTGAATAAAAAATACTTGCGTCATGCTCCCGGCTGTGATATAGTGGAGCTCTGTGATGCTAAATAATCCTTGTTTCTGTCTGCACTGCAAAGTCGTGATAAAGACGGTTTGACTACATAGACAGAAACCAAAAAAGTCCATAAGGAGGTGCGAAAAGAATGAACAAGTATGAGATCGCGTTAGTTCTTAGCTCTAAG
>CACZPG010000144.1 GCA_902782965.1 uncultured Lachnospiraceae bacterium | reverse complement strand
TCTTGGGATATGTAAGGAATCCCACTCCTACTGCTACTATAACTAACGCACTTATTACAACTGCGATTTTCTTTCCTTTCTTCATACTGAGCACACTTCTTACCCTTTCCTTTACACTTGTTTCACCAAATGCCACAGGACATGCCGAAATGTATTTGCGGGGCACGCTGAGGTCCAGGATTGATTGTGAATACTCCTTCTTCTTGTTATATCCGATCTGTCTCATAGCCTTCTCGTCACAGGCAAGCTCTATATCCCTGCATAGAAGCGAGTAGCTTATCCATACCAGCGGATTAAACCAGTAAATGCAGGAAATAATATATGCAGCCGGTTTCAGCAGATGATCCTTTCGGGCTATGTGAGAACGTTCATGACTGAGCACGAAATACAGTTCAGTCTTTGACAGATTATATGGAATATATATCCTCGTTCTGAATATGCCAAGAACAAACGGAGTAGAAACCTTCTCAGACTGATAGATATTATCTTTCAGAAGCACTGCATCATCCACACATCTTGCCAGTCTTATATAGGCGATCAATCCATAGATAAAAGCTATAGCAATACCCAGAAGCCATATTACAGCAAGAATTACTACCACATAGGATCTGCTTATACTGAGGAGCGAATCCTCAGATGAAGAGGCATCACTCTGCATTGCTGAGGTATCCTTCACACTCACATCCTGCTTTACAAACTTTATGGCAGGAGCACTTTGGGTTCCCGAAGAAGTTCCGGACTTAACACCCAGAACCCTGTCAGACTCAGATGAATCACCGGACTTAACCGAATCCTCTATGGAAGAATATCCGATCATTTCTTTTTGGGGAAGAAGACTGAAAGGGCTCTCCAGGTGAAACGGACACACAAGCCTTACCAGTACCAGAAGCCAGAGCATACATCTCATGTATTTAGGCATACCCTTAGCCAGATATCTGACAATAATGCAGGCCGCAATAAGAAGACTGGCCGAAAAACTTATATTAAGAAGTTTTAAAAATAATTCTGTCATTTCATTAATCCTTATAATCATCTATAAGCTTCTGAATCTCGCCTATCTCCTTCTTTGACAGCTTCCTGCTCTTTGCAAATGCTGCCAGAAAATCAGGTATGCTGCCTTCAAAGGTTCTGTCTACCATCTCATCTATCTCGGCTGTCTGAACCTCTGATTTTGATACCAGCGATGTGATCACGGCATTCTCGCTCTTTATCACATTTCGCTCTGACAATCTCTTAATAACCGTATAGGTGGTTGCCTTTTTCCATCCATGTTCCGCCTCGCACAGCTTAGGAAGCTCTGTACTCTTGATAGGTTCATGTTCCCAGAGTATCAGGCAGAATCTGTATTCACTTTCAAATACCTTTGGTGTTTCCATATTAATTACCTCAAAGACGTCTTTTTAGTCTGATACGTCAAACGAAATCGGTCTAACGCGTTCGACTATGTTTGAAGTCTAACACGTTCGACCAAATATGTCAACATACTTTTTTATTTTTTATATCTGAATCTTAAAACAGCTGCCCTCTCCCAGGGTACTGTCGACAGAGATTTTTCCACCCAGGCCTTCAACTATGGATTTAGAAAGAGATAGTCCTATACCCACACTGTTAGGATTTACCTCATTACTTTCTCTGTAGAATCTGTCAAAGATATGCGTCATGGTTTCCTCACTCATTCCGATTCCGTGATCACGAATGTAGATTCTTGTAAAGACAGAGTTCTTCTCAACATCTATCTCTATATTCGAGGAAGCAGACTCATCACCTTCAGCTTTGGAATAATCCGAAGCATTCTTAACTATATTTATAATAGCTTCTGTCATCCACTCGGGATCAGTCTGAACTATGGTTCCCTCAGGGCAGTTAATTATAAGTTTCTGATTTCTTGAGTTTGTCAGGTAACTTATGGCACCTCTCACCTCATCCAGAACAGAACTCACCTCCGTGTCCCTTTTCTCGAACTGCACAGAACCTGCTTCAATTCTCGCAAGCTTCAGCATGGAAAGAACCATCCATTCCATACGATTCACCTGATTTCCCGCCTCCGACAGTATCTTCTTCCTCTCCTCCGGAGAGTCTATCTTGTCATTCAGGAGCAGATCAATAAATACGCTCATTGAAGCAAGGGGAGTTTTGAGCTGGTGGGAAATGTCTGACATTACATCCTTCAGATATTCCTTCTCCAGTCTCTCTCGCTGACGACTCTCGCTGAACATATATACCAGCTTCTCAAAGCTGTCATACAGAATCCCGACGCTTCCTTCTTTTATATCAGGCCTTTCCAGCATGCCTTCCTTCTCACCACTGTTTCTGAGCAGTTCATTCATCATATCAGCAGAATGCTCCACAGCTGAATATGCATTATCAACTGCCCGTTTTGAAATGAAATAAAGCGCCACCACAAAGACCGCCTCGGCAGCACCTAACACAGCCAGGCACAGCTTCATGCTTCTACCGGCACTGGAACCCATGAAAACAAGCAGGACATATGTAGTCATCAGAAATATGCCGGCTACCATCCAGAACATCCAGGTGAAATTTTTTCTCTCATAGTCACTTTTCATAGTTATTTCTCATAATCATTTACATTAATCATCTTCGAAACGGTATCCGATTCCTTTAACAGTTTTTATAAATCGGGCATCCTCTCCCAGTTTGTCACGCAGTCTTTTAACATAAACAGACAGAGTATTATCATCGATAAATGTACTCTCAGAATCATACAACCGCTCCATCAGCTGATTTCTGGTAAGCACTATTCCTCTATTCCTGATCATTTCCCTCAGTAGTCTGATTTCGGCAGGAGTACATTCTATCAGCTCGCCCTCCCTATACAACCGAAATTCATTCATACTCAGAACATGAGAACCGAAGCTGATTTCATCATCTCCTGACATATCTGAACCGGTCAGTTCATCCTCAGACTTTTCGATACCGGATGAAACTGCTGAACCGCTTCTTCTCAAGGCTCTTTCCTGCCTTCTTATTACTGCAGCAATACGGGACAGCATTTCCTTCACTTTAAATGGCTTGGATATATAATCATCCGCTCCCAGATCCAGGCCTCTTACAATATTGGCCTCATCTCCCACAGCAGTAGTAAAAATAACAGGTATATCAATTTCCTGAGCTATTAACTCCTCAAGGAACGAGAACCCATCCCCATCAGGAAGCATAACATCAAGTAATATCAGATTTGTATCATTTCCGGGCTTTGTAACCTCAGCCCGGGCTTCAGCCAGATTCTTGGCATGAACAACTTCATAGCCCTCGGATTTGAGAGTATATTCCGTTCCCATGGCCAGTGCATAATCATCTTCAACAAGAAGTATCTTCTTCAAAATCATCACCTCATAGAAAGTGTAAATAAATCCATCGTAACTATTCAGATAGCATTTCAATGATGCTCTGTAATAAACAATTACGATGGACTTATTATAATATGAGCGTGATATGAGCGCAAATATAAACTTGTGAAAACAAAAGAAAGCACCACCCCGGCGTTATATGCTCGGGACGGTGCTTCCGAAAGGAGTACCAATGCTATTTAGTTACTTTGAACTGTTTCGGTGTTCCTGCATTCTTTATAAGCTTCTTATATTTCTTTACAAGCTTCTTGTTCTTGTAATTCTTTCCAAGCTTGAATACCGGCTTATCCTCAATCTCACCAAATGCATTCTTGCCAATCTTCTTAAGTACCTTACTCTTGATGGTAATCTTCTTAAGTGTGAAGCATCCATAGAATGCCTTAGTTTCAATTGTCTTAACATTCTTTCCGATTACTACTTCAGTTGCGTCTGAGAATGCAAATGCATTCTTTGCTATCGAAGTAACCTTAACCTTCTTGCCATCAATCTTAACAGTAGCAGGAATTACTATCTTAGCCTGATCAACTGCGTTTAATGAAGCAGCTGTGAATTTAGCTTCTGACTTGCTTGTAGCTGTAAATGTACCAAGCTTAGTTACTACTGTCTCACCTTTCTGTACCTTGCCATCGCCATTGTTCTTGCTCTTAGGTGTATCATCGAATGGTGTTGGTGTTGCTGTTGGTGCAGCTGTAGCTGTTGGTGCTGCCGTAGCTGTTGGAGCAGCTGTTGGTGCTGTTGTAGCTGCAGGTGTAGGTTCAGCCTTCTTAGGAAGTATATATTCTTCTGAAGTTGTATCTTCTTCAGAAATTATTATCGGATCAACAACGTTGCCATCTTCATCAACTTCAAAGAGGCTTATATTATCAAAGTAAACATGATGTGCTTCTATATCTTCTCCAAGTTTTCCGAGTGCAACACTGAGAAGAGAATCTTCGTCAGTATCATAGGTCATTTCGAAAGTCTTCTCGAAGGTCTGCCAATCATTTGTTGCCTGATATAACTTATCATCTCCTGAATATGAAACCCACTTCTGGGATTCCGGAGCAGTCTTCCAGGTATTATTACTACCGTTTCTCTGCATACATACACTTATGCTACGATCAACAGTAGATTTTGCATCGAATGTAAGCTTATAGAGTTTACCTTTCTCAAGCTTAACTCCACTCTGCTTAAACTGAACATGCCAGTCTTCTTTACCAATCTTTTCAACATTTACATCCAGAACATTGTCGTATCCATCTACTTCAGAAGCTATACTGTAGTTAGCCTTTCCTGCTTCATAAGAACCTGCTTCATAAGCAGCCAATCCTGCATCGAATACACCATTCTTGATCATATAAGCATCTACAACTTTTACATTGTCCAGATAATATGTTCCAGGCTTATAGAAAATGAACTTAACATCTGATTCTTCTCTTGTAAGATCTGAATTTTCCTCAAATGTATATCTATATGCCTGCTTATCAGCTGAAAGCTCCGGCTTATATTTCTTTCCTGCCACGACAGCTTTCATTCCATCTGTTTCTCCATCAGGTGTATAAGCTGTGAAGCTGAAATAATATACACCCTTGGTAAGAGGATAGATATCACTCTGTGAGATAACTACAGGATCAAGAACCGTAGCTCCTTCAGGAACAACAACCTTAACCTTAAGCTCTCTCTTTCTCTCAGCAGCTGTCTTCTCGTTAGTTACTGTAACTTCTGCTTCCTTATTATTTGTATCAACATCCCAGTATTTAAAACGATCTTCGCCCACATCAAAGGTTCCGTTATATACATAATTTCCGTCATATCTTACTGTCTTTACCGGATTAGTTATTTCTTCACCGGATACATGTTTAAGCTGTACATTTGAAATATGAACAGGAGCTTTTGAACCCTGGGCACCAAGGTTAAATTCCAGAACTCCATTGCCATCATTTCTTGTGCTGATAGTAAACTGATGTGAATAAGATGTCTTCTCGTTTGTCAGATTAACCTTCTGTTCGTCAAGATATAAGCACCAGTCTCTGTCCGGTCCCTTTACGTCAACAGTAATCTGTCTTGTATCATTGTTATCAACTTCAGCATAAGCATCATAAGTAACCTCATAGGTCCATCCCTTGATCATAGGAATATCATTCTGCTTAAGCTGTACACTGTATAACACTTTTCCTATATCATTAGGAGTAATTACAATTTCTTTTTTATCTGCATCTGTAGAATAGGTTGTAGCTTCGCACTCACTTTCAAGATGAAGTTCGAAGTTATCACCCTCTGAATCCATCGGCTTAAGGTCTGCTGCAAAATCACCATTTCTTACATAGTTTCCATTTTCATCAGGCTCTCTGTATTTCTTTGCTGCAGGTCTCTCTGCCTCAGCTTCCATTTTCTCATATACAGAAGCATCCTTCTGATATACTCTGACATAATCTATGTCATAACTCTGATTTGACATATCTTCTACTGCAGCCTGATCAGGCCATTTAACCCATGATCCACCGATTGCAAGGTTAAGAATTATATAGAAATCCTGATCAAATGGTGCAGGATATGCAAGTGTACTCTCATCATCACGTCCACTTGCCCAGCTATGAGCTTCATGAACTTTAACTCCGTCAACATACCAGATTAAGCTGCCCGGCTCCCAATCAAGGGTGAAGGTATGGTAAGTATCCGCAAAGGTCTGGCCTTCTTCTGACTTAATACAGGTACCCTGATCTTCAGCATGATCCGGATCTCCGTAATGAATTGTATGGTAGGACTTAGTAACATCCTTTCCCATAACCTCCATAATATCCATCTCACCACAGAGTGGCCACTGTCCGTAATTCTGTTCATCAGTTGCCATGAGCCAGAATGCAGGAAGATATCCATTTCCTGTAGGAACCTTAGCTCTTGCTTCGAAACGTCCATATGTGAAATCATGCTTGTTCTGTGTGTTTATACGACCTGAAGTGTAAGTATAATCATGATAATCAAAATTATTCCCGCCAGCTGCTTCTGCAGTCAGATCTACAACCTTAATATCTGAAAGCTCTACTGTAGTTGTTGTGCTTCCTGTCGGAGAATCCTTAAACTTTCCGAGATTGAACTGAACTGCTACTTTTTCAGGAGTACATGCTCCCATTTTAAATGTCATTGCATACTCTGCTTCTTCTGTACCTAAAGTGAATATTTCATTCTTATATGCACTATAGTCGATTGTATTTGATACATTCAGCTGTACATCCTTTGCCTCACCGGCTTTTCCCTTAAAGGTTACCTTATATTCATGTCCTTCTGTAAATGTCATTCCAGCTTTCTGGAACTGTACATCCCATGGGTTTGTCTTTACATCATCAACTACTATTGTTGCTTTTCCTTCTGATACTGTTGCTCCTGCTCCACCCCAGGTTTCATCAAACTTATCAACCATAACGCTTGCGGTGGATGAAGCTTCTGCTGAAAGATCAGTAACTACTATATCTGAAAGCTCTACTGTTGTTGTGGTGCTTCCTGTCGGAGAATCCTTAAACTTTCCGAGATTGAACTGAATTGCTACTTTTTCCGCAGTACATGCTCCCATTGTAAATGTCATTTCATATTCGGTTTCTTCTGTACCTAAAGTGAATATTTCATTCTTGTATGCACTATAGTCGATTGTATTTGATACATTCAGCTGTACATCCTTTGCCTCACCGGCTTTTCCCTTAAAGGTTACCT
>CACZPG010000143.1 GCA_902782965.1 uncultured Lachnospiraceae bacterium | reverse complement strand
GTTGATGTGGCTGGATGGAATACTGCGGTTGATAACAGTATTGCTGCTTATAAGGCTGCCATGGAAGCAGAACAGAAGGCATATGACGATGCTCTTGCTGCATATACAAGTGGTCAGACTGCTACAGCTCCTAATATTATGGATTACAAAAAGACTAATTCCAATGAGTATCTGTCAAAGTCGGATAAGCTTAATGATAAAATAAAGTACTATTATCAGAATTATTCTTATTCAAGAATTACTTTCTCTGATGCTGATGCAAGAGCGGGAATCCTGGATTATTCGGGAGATATCTATAAAGGATATTCTGAAGGTTCTTATGATGAAGTGATTACCAGTATAGATGCGGCTACCGGTGAAACTGTTAAGAGTTATGCAAGAGAATATGGCTATGATCCGGTTGTTCCGGCTGATGAGGTTGTGAAATCAGATCTTCAGGATGGCGTAAGCTATACCTACTTCGTAACAGCATTTTTCGCAGAGAAGAAAGATCTGTATGATATGGGCAAGACCGCAGGTACTGAATACTCAGATGAATTTATTTCCGAAAAGGCAACCAGTATGGCTGCATATAATCAGTCAGTTACAGGACCTCAGGTAAAGGTCAAGAAGGTTAAGTCTTATAAAGCTGATGGAAGTGAAGAATCTTACTATTATGTAAGTGATGGTGCATATGCCAAGAAGGTTCAGTCCTACAGATCTCTGTATAAGGATGCTTATTCATCTACAGTTGGATGTGCAACTTATGGAACAGCAACCTTCACAGCTAAAAAGACTGCTGCAAAACCGGCTCTTAAGAGCGTAAGCTCCAAGAACGGAAATGTTACAGTCAAGATAAAGAAGAAGGTTAAGGCTGCTTCTTACTACAAGATTTATCGTTCAACCAAGAAGAAGGGTACCTATGTATCAGTTGGTGTAACTTCAAGTAATTCGAAGCTTTCCTTCACTGATAAGAGTGCCGTAAAGGGTAATACATATTATTATAAGGTTGTTTCTGTAGTTAAGAATGAGGCTCTCGGAGAGGTTGAATCCAAGGCTTCAGCAGCTAAGAAGGTAAAGGTTAACTAGAGTTTAGCTATAATAGAATTTGCAATTTGTTAATCTAAACCAGTAATTTAAATAATGTAAGAATATAGAAGGTGAGAATGGGGAGTACTTCCAGTTTCACCTTCTTTTCTTTGGATAAAATAATTAACTATAATTCATTTATTCGGGTTTTTATGAGAATCTTTATTGTGGCAACAGCAGCGTAAAAATGCTATAATAAAAAGTTAGTAATTGTAAGAATGTGTTAAGAGAATTTTGAAGATATAACTTATCAGAAGATGATTTTTGCTTCTCAAAATATATGACAGGAATGCAGGATTAGAAATGTTAAGATATGACGATATAAATGATATTTCAGATGGAAAGCTGTATGATTCCGAGGACCTGGTGAAGGCCGGAACTAATGGATGCCAGGGTTGCAGCAGATGCTGTGAATCGGATATGGGTAATACGATAGAGCTGACTCCCTATGATATGTATAACCTGATTCGCGGTACGGGAGAAAGCTTTGACGAACTTCTAAGTGAGTTCAAGATTGAACTTTCAATGATCGATGGAATCATTCTTCCCAATCTCAAGATGGACAAAGGCTGTTCCTTTCTTAAGGGCGGAAGATGTGAGATACATGAATTCAGACCCGGGATCTGCCGGCTTTTCCCATTGGGAAGATTATATAACAAAGATGGCTTTGATTATTTTCTTCAAAAGAATGAATGTGCTCTGGATGAAGCCCTGAGAACAGATGTCAGGGTAAGTGAATGGATAGGTATCAGAGACCTGGAAGCTAATACGCAGTTTATTAATAAGTGGCATAAATTTCTGAAATTTGAAAGGAAGAAAATCGGCACCATAAGGGAGATGGCTTCAAATGAAGTTAAAAGATTGCAGGAAATTGATGAAGACAGTCTGAAGACGCTGGCTCACATTATGAATGAGGATGAGCAGTATGGTGAATTGGGAGCTTCTGAATATCGAAAGAGAAGAATAAATGATACTATAGAGTCCTCTGAAACAAAAATCAAAGAGGTAATGAAAACGGTTATTAGACTTCTGTATCTGGACAAATATGATATAGACAGGGACTTCTATCAGCAGTTTGATGAAAGACTAAGGAAATGCCTGGCTGAAATAAGACGGAAGTAGATAATGAGAAAATGATATATGCAGAGGGGTTCTGCTATGTAGCATAAACAGAAGCCTGATGACATATAGGGGATTATTATGGAACAGAGAAAAGCGCTTGTTGCAATGAGCGGTGGAGTAGATAGTTCCGCTGCTGTATATCTGATGAAAGAAATGGGTTATTCTCCTGTGGGGGTGACCATGATGCTGCATGATCAGGATGCGGCGTGTACTGTAGGAACACACAGCTGCTGCACCCCTGATGATATAGAGGATGCAAGGGTTGTTGCATCGACTCTTGGGATTCCCTTTCATGTAGTTAATTTTCTGGATGGATTTAAAGAGAAGATAATTGATAAATTTGTGGCAACCTATCTTCGGGGCGAAACGCCGAATCCCTGTATTGACTGTAACAGATATATGAAATTTGGTCTGCTCTTCGATATGGCTGACAGACTTGGCTGCGAGAAGGTAGTAACAGGACATTATGCAACGGTTGAATACGATGAGAAGCAAGGCGTATACAGGCTGAAGAGGGCATTGGACAGAAATAAGGACCAGACTTATGTTCTGTATTTTCTGTCTCAGGAACAGCTCAGCCGACTCGTATTTCCGGCTGGAAAATATGAGAAGGATGAAATTAGAGAGATAGCTGCAGCTCAGTCGCTGCCTGTGGCCGGAAAACATGACAGCCAGGATATCTGTTTTGTACCGGATGGGGATTATGCCGGTTATATAGAAAGAGAATATAGTGGTACTAATATTAATGAACTGACTTCAAATTTCAGAGAGGTATTGACGGGAGATGCTGATACCGGAGGGGGGGACAAAGTTTCTACGGGACTCCCCGGGAAGGGTGAATTTCAGGATATGACAGGTAACATTCTGGGATATCATAAAGGATACTTTCATTATACCATCGGTCAGAGAAAAGGCTTGGGAATATCAGCGGAGCATCCACTTTATGTGGTTGACATAATTCCTGAGGAAAATATAGTTATTCTCGGAAATAATGAGGATCTCTTTACAAGAGTAGTTTGTGCTAAGGAGTTTAATCTGATAAGTATGCCTAGTGAAGATATGATCATTCAGGCTTTGGACATACATGATCAGCCTGCTATTGAGGGGATATTAAAGGATAGAGACGCAGGCAGCATCAGAATATCCGAGGATGATATCATACTGAGAATTACCGCTAAGGTCAGGTACAGAGCCAAAGATACAGCCGGGATTCTAATTCTTCATCCGGATAAATCTGCAGAGATGATATTTGACGAACCGGTAAGAGCAGTAACTCCGGGGCAGAGCCTGGTGGCATATGATGGGGATTATTGTATTGGTGGAGGAATAATAGTTAAGAGTATAGCTGTAAATTAATGATTTTAAACAGGAGGGATGAGCCATGAAAAAAAAGGATATGCTTGCATATATGCAGAACTCAGAGGGAAAATGCAGAGCAGTAGATGCAGTTGATGAGAAATTATATGATGAGTTTGGTGTTAAGCGGGGACTTCGTGATATTAACGGACATGGAGTTCTTACAGGCGTAACCAACATATCCAAGATAGTATCATCTAAGATGGTGGATGGTAAGGAGGTTCACTGTGATGGTGAACTCTGGTATAGAGGATATAATGTAGTTGATATGATAAAGGACTTCGGCTTTAAGAGGTTTGGTTTCGAGGAAGTGGCATATCTGCTTCTGTTTGGTGAGCTGCCAACAGCTGAGGAACTGAAGGAATTCAGAAAAGTTCTTGGAAGTCTTAATCACCTTCCTACTAATTTTACAAGGGATGTAATTATGAAGGCACCCAGCCGGGATATTATGAACTCTATGACAAAGTCTGTTCTGACTTTGGCTTCCTATGATGACTGGGATGTATCGGATCTTTCGATTCCCAATGTGCTGAGACAGAGCATGTCGCTGATCAGTGAATTTCCGATGCTGGCTGCGTATGGTTACTGTGCATATAATCATTATGAGAAGGATGACAGCATGTATATTCACAGACCTGATATATCACTCAGTACTGCAGAAAACATGCTCAGAATGCTCAGACCTGATAAGAAATATACAGAGATTGAAGCTCAGGTACTGGACGCCGCACTGGTTCTTCATATGGAGCATGGTGGTGGTAATAACTCTACATTTACTACAAGAGTTGTTTCCAGTGCCGGTTCAGATACCTATTCTGTAATTGCTGCCGCACTGTCTTCTCTTAAGGGACCTAAACATGGTGGTGCCAATATTAAGGTTATGCAAATGATGGATGATATAAGAGCACACATTCCAAGCTATAAGGATACTGATGCTCTCAGAGATTATCTGGCTAAGATAGTTGATAAACAGGCATTTGACAACAGAGGTCTGATCTATGGAATGGGACACGCTATATACTCCGTATCCGATCCGAGAGCCAGGGTGTTTAAACGTTTTGTTGAAAGACTGGCCGTTGAGAAGAATATGGAAGATGAATATGAGCTGTATTCTAATATAGAGAAAATAGCTCCTGAGGTAATTGCTGAGAAGAGACGTATTTACAAGGGTGTCAGCGCAAATGTTGATTTCTATAGTGGATTTGTATACAGCATGCTTGGAATTCCTACAGAACTGTATACTCCACTCTTTGCAGTTGCAAGAATAGTTGGATGGTCGGCCCACAGGATTGAAGAGCTGATAAATGTAGATAAGATTATTCGTCCGGCTTATATGAGTGTTATGAAGGAGAGAGAATATAAACCTCTTGAAGACAGATGATAATACTATTCACAGTTTGATTAAGCTCTTAAAATAATTGTGTTTATAAATTTAACTACTATGAGAACATATAATTAGGAGTTGTAAGAACTAAGTTTATTTGACAATCAGTTCTAATTGTCATATGATTGTATTTTGCGGGTTATTGTTTCATTATATTGAAATAATAACGGTTATTGAAAGAGATTAGCTAAAACAATCAATTATAAAAGAAAGAAAGGAATTTATCATGAAGAAGAAGTTGTCCTGGCTGCTGATGATATGTCTGATTTTATCAATGGCATTTGGAAACAGCGGTTCGGTTTCTGCTGCTAACGGAGCAGGAAAAACAGTTACTTCAATTAAATTTACCAATGTTACAGCCAATCAGGTTCTGAAGAAGGGAAAGAAGCTTAAGGTAAAATACAAGGTTGCCCCTTCCGGAGCCAATAAGGGAGTTAAATGGAAGAGCTCTAACAAGAAGATTGCTACTGTCAGCAAGAAGGGTGTTATTAAAGCTAAGAAGAAGGGTACAGTTACTATTACAGCTACTTCTAAGAATAACCCTAAGGTTAAGAAGACCTTTAAGCTGATAGTTGGTAAACCGGTTACCGGTATCAAGATAAGCAATAAAGACAGTGCTGCCAAGATAGAGGTGGGTTCAACCCTTACTCTTAAGACTGCAGTGTCTCCATCTTCTGCTTCCTACAAGAAGATCAGCTGGAAGTCCAGCAATACATCCGTTCTGACGGTTAATTCTTCCGGAAAGATCAAGGGTATTAAGAATGGTTCCGCAACCATTACCGGAACAGCTGCAGATGGTTCTAAGAAGAAGACTACTCTGAATGTTAAGGTATATACTCTTGCTAAGTCTATAAGCATTACTGCTGAAGAGGGCAAGAATATTATGAGAAAGGGTAAGTCTATCCAGCTGGTAGCAACTATTATGCCGGATACTACCAGTGATAAGACAGTTAAGTGGGTTTCCAATAATACCGAAGTGGCAACTGTTGACAAGGAAGGTAAGGTAACTGCTGTAAGTGAGGGCGTTGCCAAGATTACAGCAAGTACTACTAATGATAAGAAGGACAGCTTCACTGTTCATGTATATGGTCTCCATGCTTCTGAATGTAAATTTATAGCACACAGAGGATACAGTGATGCAGCACCTGAGAATTCAAGAGCTGCTTTCAGACTCGCTCTTACTAAGGGTTACTATGGAGTAGAGTGTGATGTACAGGTTTCAAGTGACGGAGAGTTCGTCATTTCTCATGACAATAATCTGAACAGATGCTTTGGAAGTGATGTCAGCATTCCTAACACACCATATGCATACCTTAAGAGCTTCTATATGAAATCAGGTAAGAATGTGGATAAATATCCGACAGAAACTCTTCCGACTCTGAGAGAGTACATGGATATTATGTCAACCTCTAGTACCATACATCCTATAATTGAAATTAAATTTGGAAATGATACCAAGAAACTTGAGCAACTTGTGGATATTGTAGATTCCTATAATATGAATGACAGGGTTGAATACATATCCTTTAATGCCGGAGTAATTAAGAGTCTTAACAAGATAATTAATAAACGATATGAGGATTCACTCAAGCCGGATCCGACGCCTGAACCAACTGAAGAGGTTAAACCGACTCCTACAGTTGAGCCGACTGTGACCCCGACAACAGAGCCAACAGTGACTCCGACAACAGAGCCAACAGTGACTCCGACTTCAGAACCGACTGAAAATACTGATATTGTTCCTGATTCTACTCCGTCACCTTCAAATGGTGGTGGACAGGAGATTGTAGATTCAACACCGACACCAACACCTACGGCTACTCCTACAGTTGAACCGACTGCAACTCCTACAATAGAGCCAACTGCAATACCTACAGCAACACCAACGGTTGCACCTACTGAGGCACCGGCTAAGAAAGTATATATCAAGCCACTTCTTTCATATATTTCAAAGAATCCTAATGAGCCGGATTCTTCCATAGGTGGAATGCTTCCATATAAGTGGTGTGCTGAGAACGGTTTCTCAATCGTGGTTAATAAGGATTACATTAACAGAAATATTGTACTTACCATGCACAAGGCCGGTCAGAGAGTCAGTGTCTATACAGTTAATGATTTCTTCGATGCCTTTACTTACCTTAAGGGCCTTGGAGTAGATATGATAACAACCGATGAACATTACTTCGAGGATGACTGATAAATGAGTCAGAATAGACATTTCTTATAGTTTCACTCGGTATAAAAATAAAACGCGAATAACAAGCGGGAGGAAGAATAATGAGTAAAACAATTGAAATAAGGTGGCATGGCCGTGGTGGCCAGGGCGCAAAAACTGCTGCGCTGCTCCTTGCAGATGTTGCCTTCAATACGGGAATGTATGTTCAGGGTTTCCCTGAATACGGACCAGAGAGAATGGGTGCACCTATTACTGCATATAACAGACTTAGTGATGTAGAAATAAGGAATCATTCCAATATCTATAATCCTGATTATGTGGTTGTTGTTGATGAGACACTTCTTCACAGCGTGGATGTAACCTCCGGACTCAACAAGGATGGTGCCATTGTAATTAATTCCCAGAGACCGAAGGAAGAGCTTGTTCCTCTTCTTAAGGGTTATGAAGGTGAAGTTTATACCATCGACGCCAGAAAGATTTCTATGGAAACCCTTGGAAAATATTTCCCTAATTCACCTATGCTTGCAGCTATTGTTAAGGTATCGGGAGTAATGTCCAAGCAGGATTTCCTTGAGCAGATGAGAGGTTCCTATCAGCATAAGTTTGCTAAGAAACCAGAGGTTATTGATGGAAATATGAAGGCGCTTGAGCGGGCCTTTGAGGAGGTGCAGTAATGGCAAATAAAGAAAGACTGGATATTAATATATTAACTGAAACTGCTCCATATCAGGATATCACCCCAGGTAACTCTGTATATGGCGGCGGCGGTGCCAGACAGTTTAATACAGGTGAATGGAGGACCCAGACTCCTGTAATAGATTGGGACAAATGCGTACAGTGTCTGCTGTGTGCTCCTATGTGTCCTGATTCTTCTATCCCTGTAAAGGATGGAAAAAGACTGGATTTCGATCTAGAACATTGTAAGGGCTGCGGTATCTGTGTAGGCTGCTGCTCCTTCGGTGCGATTACTATGAAGGAGGGACTGTAAAGTGTCAGATACAAATGTGAATAAAAAAGGACATGTTCGTCCGATAGACGTTCCGTCAAGAGAAAGCAAGAGCCCTTATGATGCTGAATATAAAGAGCAGAAGAGGGAAGAGAGCAAGAACAGGATTAAGGGAACAGCCTCAAAGAAGCGTGACAGAATGTCAGGTAATGAAGCTGTAGCTCTGGCTATTAAGCAGGTTAACCCTGATGTTATGCCGGCGTTTCCTATAACACCATCAACAGAACTTCCTCAGATGGTTTCAACCTATATCTCTAATGGTGAGATTGATACTGAGTTTATTCCTGTAGAATCTGAGCACAGTTCCATGAGTGCAGCTATCGGTGCATCCGCAGCAGGAGCAAGAGCTCTTACAGCAACTTCTTCAGCAGGACTTGCATTTATGTGGGAGGAACTTTATATAGCTGCTTCTGACAGACTTCCGTTAGTACTTTGCCTGGTAAACAGAACTCTTACAGGTCCTCTTAATATTAACTGTGATCATTCAGACAGTATGGGTGCAAGAGATAGTGGCTGGCTTCAGGTATATGCAGAGACAAATGAAGAAGCATATGATAATTTCATTATGGCTTATCGTGTGACTGAGCATCCGGATGTAATGCTTCCTATGATGGTATGCTATGACGGATTCATCACAAGCCATGCTGTAATGAATATAGAAACACTTGATACTCATTCAGTAAGAGAATTTGTAGGACAGTATAATCCTGATAACTTCCTTCTGAATAAAGATATGCCTATGGCAGTAGGACCATATGCTAATTCTCCGTTCTATATGGAGACAAAATTCAACCAGAGAGCAGGAATGAAGAATGCCAAGAAGGTTATTCTTGATGTTTGTGCTGAGTATGAGAAGGTTTCCGGACGTAAATATGGACTGATTGAAGAGTACAGAATGGAAGATGCCAAGTATGCGATCGTTATTATGGGATCGGCTGCCGGACAGACTAAGGATGCAGTTGACAAGCTTCGTGAGTATGGAATTCATGTGGGTATGATAAAAGTTCGTGTATTCAGACCTTTCCCTGGTGAAGAGATAGTTGAGGCTCTTAAAAAATGTCAGTCTGTTGCAATTCTTGACAGAGCTGAGAGTTTCTCCGGAATGGGTGGCCCTCTTGGATCAGAGCTTAAGGCTGCAATGTATGATGCAGGACTTAAGATACCTACAGTTAATTACTTCTATGGTCTCGGTGGTCGTGATTATACAGTTACCGAAGCCCGTGATGTATTTAAGGACATTCGTGAAATAGTAAGACGTGATGCTGAACCGGTTCAGTTCAAGTATGTTGGACTTAGGGACAGAGACGCTGAGAAACCTGAAGAAATCTTCGAGTTCAAGGGTCCTGATCAGATGGATATTCGTCTGTCAGGTGATGGAGTAAAGGTTTCTGAGTAGAACACAAAGCGAGAGAAAATCGGTTCGAAGAATCTAGAATAATTAAGAGGAAAAATAAAATGGCATATAATCTTAAAGAAGTAATGAATAAGCCGGATCGTCTTACTCCGGGTCACAGACTCTGTGCCGGATGCGGAGCGGCAATCACTGTTAGAACAGTGCTTCGTGCACTTAAGGAAGAGGATAAAGCAGTTATCGGAAATGCTACAGGATGTCTTGAGGTTTCCACATATCTTTATCCTTATACAGCATATGAAGACAGTTATATACATAACGCATTTGCCTGTGCAGGTGCTACACTTTCAGGTGTTGAAACAGCATACAATGCGCTTAAGAAGAGAGGTCGTATTGATGCTGATACAACCTATAAATTCATAACCTTCGGTGGAGACGGTGGTACCTATGATATTGGTTTCCAGTCTCTGTCAGGTGCAATGGAACGTGGACATGACATGGTTTATGTATGCTACGATAATGGTGCATATATGAATACAGGTATCCAGAGATCCTCTGCTACACCGAGATTTGCTGATACAACCACTACACCTGTAGGAAAGGTAAGTACAGGAAAGGTTCAGTCCCGTAAGGATCTGGCTGCAATAATGGCAGCTCATAACATTCCTTATGTTGGACAGTCCACATTTACTTCAGGTATGAAGGATCTGTACGAGAAAGCAGAGAAGGCTATCTATACGGAAGGTCCTGCATTTCTTAATGTAATGTCTCCTTGTCCAAGAGGTTGGAGATTCGATGCAGCAGATATGGCTAAAATCTGCAAGCTTGCAGTAGATACCTGCTACTGGCCTCTGTTTGAGGTTGTTGACGGAAAGTGGATTCTCAGCTACAAGCCGAAGGAGAAACTTCCTATAGAGGATTTCCTGAAACCACAGGGAAGATTCAAACATCTGTTTAAACCTGGCAATGAAGGTCTTATCGAAGAATTCCAGGCAGAGATTGATAAGAGATGGGATGAGCTCCTGAAGAAGTGTGAAGCTTAAACAGATTCTTATGAAATGATTTCTCAGAATGACAGATATATCTGTTGTTCTGGGAATATCTTAGAATCATTGAGGGGATACAAATATGATCACTAAGGATGTTGCCGCAATGGTCACCTATTCCTTTTCCTATGCTGATGAGATTGGCTGGAAGAAGAATGGTACATATCCGCAGGATGCAAAACTAACATTAAGAAACCAGCTGAAGGAAGATCTGCTGGTTTTTTTGGCGTATCTCTATGATGATGACAGCAGTGAAATTTATGAGCAGATAGATTTCATAAATAATACACTGCAGATTGTTATTTCCCGTGAAAATTTTCTTATATTCCGTGATCAGAACTGTGACGAAGAGAAGATTCTGAGTGAGGTTCCGGCTTCTCTCAAATATTTCGTAAAAGATGATATCTCACCGTTTTCCAGACGTTCGGGATATGGTATATCACTTGCTAAATACCTTGTGAATACATTTAATGATGTAGGCTGCTATTTTATAGCCTTCAGGGGAATTAGTGATCTGGAAGCAAACAGACTTTCACAGTACATTAATATGATGAATAATTATCTGGACAGTTTCGGACTTCTGAATAATAATCCCAACGCAGTCAGAAGACAGATGGCAGATAATTCTGCTGAGTATAGGAATGCTTATGACAGAGATCAGGCGATGATAGCTGCAAATAAAGCGAGAGATATTGCGTCTTCATCGCTGGACGGAATGGATATCAGCTATACAAATGCATCATCGAATCGGTCATCGCTCCTTGCAGATGCACTTACCACGGTTCTTTTCGGAGGGTCTCTGACTTATGCTTCAGAACTTGGCTCGATATTTGGAGGCCGTAGAAGAGGCTTCTTTGGAAACAGAAAAAGAAATGAGGAGAAGCCCTATACTAAGTCAAGAGCTGCGCTTGATGCTGCTCTTATTATAGATGATTACAATCATAAACGTGAGGACTTAGGAACCGGTTTTGATGAGGATATGCTTTTTCACACCCCCAATGGCAGCATAGACATGGGTATGGTGGTTGATAAGAATGGTGAAGCGTGTTCTGATTCTCCTGAGTCTGATAATACAGCTGATAAGTCAGCTGATAATATAGGATCTGTTTTCGGTGCTAAATCTGGATATGAGAACAATGCTAAGAGCAAAAGGCTTGGTGTTGAGGAGAAAGCTAAACTGGAAGATCTTACAGGAATCAAGATTCATGAAGCCAATGATACAGAAGATATAGGCTGTCTGATGAATGAACTGAATTCCCTTATAGGACTGGATTCTGTTAAGGATGGTCTGAATAATCTTATCAATCTTGTCAAAGTAAATAAGATGAGAAAGGAAATGGGCCTCAAAACTCCGGACATGTCCCTTCATCTGGTTTTTTCGGGAAATCCCGGAACAGGTAAAACAACAGTAGCCAGACTTATCGCCGGAATTTATCATAAACTCGGTGTAGTAAGTAAGGGTCAGATGATAGAGGTGGACAGGGCCGGACTTGTTGAAGGATATGTAGGACAGACTGCCAGGAAAACCTCTGAGGTTATCGATAATGCTCTGGGTGGAGTGCTGTTCATAGATGAAGCTTATACACTTACAAATGCTGAGGGAAATGATTTCGGTCAGGAGGCTGTTGATACTCTTCTTAAAAGGATGGAGGACGATAGAGATGATCTGGTAGTGATAGTGGCCGGATATACTGACGAAATGAAGGATTTCATAGACTCCAATCCGGGACTGAAATCCAGATTTAATAAATTTATAGAATTCCCTGATTATTCCGTAGAAGAATTATTCAGCATATTTAAGCTTATGTGTGATAATCAGGATTATTCTCTGACAGGTGATAGTTCAGACTTCGTAAAGCAATTTCTTAATGAAATGGTTTCTGTAAAAACCAAGAACTTTGCGAATGCCCGAGAGGTCAGAAATTATTTTGAAAGATGTATTGAACGACATGCAAATAGAATCGTTCAGATAGCTAATATAGATGCAAATGTACTCACAACAGTAAAACTGGAAGATGTGAAAGAATAAATATTTTATACAGATGTAATACAGGAAAACCACCGCTTGCTTCGGTGGTTTTTCTTGTGGAAACAGCTGGAAAGTGTTAAAATAAAATATCTATGGTTTGCAAGATGGAGAGGTGTAATGATAACGGCTTTATTTGATCTGGATGGAACTCTTCTGGATACAGAAAGAATATATCAGAAATATTGGAATATGGCAGCGGACAGGCTTGGCTATCATATTTCTGCTGAGGAATTTCTTGGATTCAGAAGCCTGGGTCACAGCTTCGCTATTCAGAAGATGAAAGAACTCACAGGAAGTGATAAAGCCTATGATGAAATCCGAAACTATCGAAAGGAATTAATGGAGCCTGTGATGCAGAATCTTGATATTCCTTTGAAACCCTTTGTAAGAGAAGCGCTTACTCTACTAAAGGATAATGGTTTCAGACTGGGAGTGGCTACTGCGACCAGGAGCTTTACGACAGATGAATATCTGAGAAGAACGGGCCTTGCTCCCTTCTTTGATAAAGTAATCAGTGCCAGAATGGTAAAGGAAGGTAAACCTGCACCGGATGTATATCAGTTTGCAGCCGGTGAAATGGGAGTGCAGCCGGAAGAGGCTTTTGCTGTGGAGGACGCTCCTAATGGTGTGCTGTCTGCGTTTAGGGCAGGCTGTAGAGTAATAATGGTTCCGGATCTGACAGAACCTGATGAAGAGCTGAAGAAATATATTTCATTCAGAGCAGATAATCTTCTGGATGCAGCAGAATATATGCTTGCGGAAGGATAATTAATATAATGAGGAGGTATAAGAGTAAATGGCTGAGTTGAATAATTACAAATGTCAGGCTTGTGGGGGCACCTTACAATTCAGTTCGCGTAAACAGAAACTGGTATGTTCCAGCTGTGGATCTGAATATGATGTTTCTGAGTACGAAGCTGAGAAGGCAGAAGGCGGTGAAGCTGATTATAAGCCAAAGGAAGACCAGTGGAATATGGAAGATGAGGGTCTGGTGGTTTATGAATGCAAGAACTGCGGAGGAGAAGTCGTAGGTGATAAGAGTATGGCATCAACCAAATGTCCTTACTGCGAGAATCCTATTGTTATTTCAAGCAAATTTGAAGGCAGTCTTAAACCCGATCTTGTAATACCCTTCAAGTTGAATAAACATGCAGCAGCGGAGGAACTGAAGAAGCATATAAACAGTGTGAAACTTGCTCCTTCAGCATTTAAATCAGAGAATCATATTAAAGAACTGAAGGGTGTTTATGTACCTTTCTGGCTCTTTAATGCAGATATTCATGCAAAGGCAGATTACGAGGCTAAGAAAATTGATAAGCGTGAGGATGCAAAGTTCGAATATACAGATACCAGCTTCTATGATGTTATGCGTGAAGGTGATATGAAATTCGAGAATGTTCCGGCGGACGCTTCCAATAAGATGGATGACAGCCTTATGGATTCAATTGAGCCTTATGATGTTAAGGATGCTGTTCCGTACAGTTCTGCATATCTTGCGGGTTATCTGGCAGACAGATATGACGTAGAGGCGAAAGATTGTGCTGCCAGAGCTGATACCAGAATGAAGCATACAGCTGAGGATCTGCTTCGAGGTCAGGTAAAGGATTATGACTCAGTTAATCAGAAGAATATAAATATCAGGAAGAGCAATACATCTCACAAATATGCTTTGTATCCGGTTTGGATTCTTAATACCGTCTGGAACGGAAATAAATATGTATTTGCCATGAATGGTCAGACAGGAAAACTTGTAGGAGATGTTCCTTGCAGTAATGGCAAGTTCTTCGGTGTTCTCTTCGGAGTATTTGCAGTTCTTGCCGGAATATTGATGGCAATAGTTCAGTTTGCCGGTTCAGGCCTTACACCTCAGGGTGCAATCGGCGTGTCGGTAGTATCACTGATAATAGCCCTTATAGTTGC
This sequence comes from uncultured Lachnospiraceae bacterium, assembly GCA_902782965.1. Classification (GTDB taxonomy): domain Bacteria; phylum Bacillota; class Clostridia; order Lachnospirales; family Lachnospiraceae; genus Eubacterium_Q. The sequence continues at coordinate 3,508 of CACZPG010000143.1, read as the reverse complement.
CTTTGTTATGAAAGGTAAGACACAGAGCGTTCATAAGGGTACAAAAGCCATTAATTTTGTGGTTCCCGGAAGTTTCAGGGTTACCAATAAATATGATAATTTCCTGAAGAAGACTACTGAAAAGAAGGCAAAACAGAATTAGACTGCATGAGTCGTAGATATGAAATGTAGAAATAATGATTAATTTATGATATAATACTCAAGTTGTGCATGAGTAGTATTATATATGCATGAGTAATAATGTATAAAAGATAACGATTATAACACAGGAGGCAAAAGAATGATCAAGCTATACGATACTGGAGCTTATCTGATTAATGGTAAGGAACTGGTTGCCGATACTCCCGATGGAGTAAATGAGCTGAGCAGTAAAGGAATAACCGTGTCCAAGGAAGAGGCGGCTAAAGGAACAATAGCTCATGGAATTCTCACTGAACATAATACATCAGGTGATTCTGAGAATCTTAAGATCAAATTTGACAAGATGACATCACATGATATTACCTTCGTCGGAATTATCCAGACTGCAAGAGCATCAGGTCTTAAGGAATTTCCTATTCCATATGTTTTGACAAACTGCCACAATTCACTCTGTGCAGTTGGTGGAACAATTAATGAAGATGATCATATGTTCGGTCTGTCAGCAGCTAAGAAGTATGGTGGAATCTATGTACCTCCTCATCAGGCTGTTATTCATCAGTATGCCCGCGAGGAGCTTGCTGAATGTGGAGCCATGATACTTGGCTCTGACAGTCATACAAGATATGGTGCTCTCGGTACCATGGCTATCGGAGAGGGTGGAGGAGAGCTTGCTAAGCAGCTTCTTGGAAGAACTTATGATGTTAAGTCTCCTAAGGTTATCGCAATCTACCTTGATGGTGAGCCGGTGAAGGGAGTTGGTCCTCAGGATGTTGCCCTTGCTCTTATCGGAGCTACATTTAAGAATGGATATGTAAAGAACAGCGTTATGGAGTTCGTTGGTCCCGGCGTTGATAAGCTTTCAACTGACTTCCGTATTGGTGTTGATGTAATGACAACAGAAACAACCTGCCTTTCATCAATCTGGAAGACAGATGAGAATACTAAGGAGTGGTTTGAGACTCACTACAGACCTGAAGCTTATAAGGAACTTAGTCCTGCTGATGTGGCATATTATGATGGAGTAGTATATGTGGATCTCTCAAAGATTCGTCCTATGATTGCACTTCCATTCCATCCTTCAAATACATTTACTATTGAAGAATTAAATGCCAACCTTAAGGATATTCTTCATGAGTGTGAAGAAAATGGACGTAAGCAGCTTACAGGTGATGTTGAATTTAAGCTTACAGATAAGATCCGTGATGGAAAGCTTTACGTTGAACAGGGTATCATTGCCGGATGTGCCGGCGGTGGTTTCGAGAATATATGTGATGCTGCTGATATCCTGAAGGGACACTATATCGGAAATGATGAATTTACACTTGATGTATATCCTGCAAGTATGCCTGTTATGATGGAACTTGTTAATAATGGACGTGCTGCAGATATCATGAAGACCGGTGCTATTATCAAGACAGCCTTCTGCGGTCCATGTTTCGGAGCAGGAGATACACCGGCCAATAACGCACTTTCAATCAGACATTCTACTCGTAACTTCCCTAACAGAGAAGGTTCTAAGATTCAGAATGGTCAGATCAGTTCCGTGGCACTTATGGATGCACGTTCTATTGCTGCTACTGCAGTTAATAAGGGCTTCCTTACACCGGCTACAGATATTGATGTAGAATATACAGGACCGAAGTATTTCTTCGATAAGTCTATTTATGAGAACAGAGTATATGACGGATGGAAGAAAGCAAAACCTGAAGAAGAGCTTAAGCAGGGACCGAATATTAAACCATGGCCTGCTATGCCGGCACTTACAGAAAACCTTCTTCTGAAGGTATGTTCAGTAATTACTGATCCGGTTACAACAACAGATGAGCTTATTCCTTCAGGTGAGACATCATCCTTCAGATCCAATCCTATCGGACTTGCTGAGTTTACTCTGTCACGTAAGGATCCTGAATATGTAGGAAGAGCTAAGGAATTCCATGCAGTAGAAGTAGCCCGTGAGGCAGATGGACATCCTTGTGAAATTTATCCTGAAATCAAAGAGGTAATGCCAAAGGTTAAGGAAAAATTCGAAGGAGCCAACCGCAAGAATACAGGATTTGGAAGTACAATATATGCGATTAAACCGGGAGACGGTTCTGCTCGTGAGCAGGCTGCATCCTGTCAGAAAGTACTTGGTGGATGGGCAAATATTGCACGTGAGTATGCTACCAAGAGATACAGATCTAACCTAATTAACTGGGGAATGCTTCCATTCATCATGGATGAGAATGCGGTTGACATAACGTCTGATAATCCATATGGATTTGAAAATGGTGATTATATCTTCATTCCTGAGATAAAGAAAGCTGTTGAAGAGAAAGCTGAGGTTATCAAAGGTTATATAGTTAACAAAGATATGAAAGAAATCTCTCTTAAACTCGGTGAGCTTACGGATGATGAGAGAACAATCATCACCAGTGGATGTCTCATCAATTACTATAGAGATCATTAATCTAATTCTCTGATTTGGAGAAATAGAAATAATTATTTTGCCTGAAATATCATTCATGTTCGGGTTCTTCTCTGTTAATATGGGAGGAACTAAGACATCCATAATCAAAATGTAAGTCATTTTGATGAAGTATCATTGTTTGGAAAGAAGGTGAGGATATGAGCTATGGTATGTTTTGGGTAATTGTCGCGGCGGTGGCTCTGGTAGTCGAGATAATATCTCTCGGATTATCATCAATCTGGTTTACCGGAGGAGCAATAGTAGCGGCAATCATAGGATATATGAATGGACCAATCTGGTTGCAGATAGTCGCATTCATTGTAGTTTCAACGGTACTTCTTCTGGTGATGAGACCACTTGCCAAGAAACATCTGGCAATAGGTCAGGAAAAAACCAATACAGACAGCCTGATCGGGCGAACGGAGAAAGTACTGGTCACTGTAGACAACAACGCCGGAACAGGAATGATAAAACTCGGCGATGTTGAATGGAGAGCCGTATCCGACGACGGAAGCGTCATTCCGGAAGGAACTCTGGTAGTCATCCAGCGCCTGGAAGGAACAAGACTCTATGTCCGGCGGGAGGTCGAAACAGTTTAGAATAGAGAATGATCTTTTTAGTAATAAAAGGAACAGGATGTTAATTATAAAAGTTTAGGTTTTCTACAAAAAAGAAGAATTAATTAACTGAGCATTTTGAGAACACTTTTTGAGACCGTTGCGGGTCTGAGTACTTAGCGATTCACGAGTGTAACGAAGTGAGAGCTTAGTACTCTTAGGGAAACCCGCACCGAGCGGAAGCGATGTCGAAAAAGTTTTTCTTCAAAATGCGGATTAAGGATATACCCAAAAAGGAGGTTTAAGTATTATGCCAGCATTAATCATTGTTTTAGTAATCGCAGTTATCCTGCTTTGCAGC
>CACZPG010000142.1 GCA_902782965.1 uncultured Lachnospiraceae bacterium | reverse complement strand
TCTCCATCCATTTTTGTCATCAGCTGTTTAACTATATATAGACCCAGACCATTTCCCTGAATATTAGTAGTGTTACTTCCACGGTAGAAGGAATCAAATATATTATTCATCTCACTTTCTTCCAGAGAGCAGCCGGTATTAGAAACAGTGATCAGCTTACAGTCCTCTTCTTCATCAAAGGATATACTGATCTTATGTCCATCTCCGTATTTGATTGCATTTTCCATAAGATTCTGAAGGGACTCAACAAGTCTGTCCTTGTCTGCATTTAGAAGTGCATTATCATATTCTCCCACTTCAAACTCTGTATGAAGCACGCTTAGCTTATCCTTATAATATGCCGTAATTCCATCCATTACATCCTTCAGATATACTTCCCCCGGCTTGACCTCCAGTTCCAGGAAATCCTCACGGGACAGTTTATATATCTCATCAACATATCCACGGATTTCTTCTGTCTTGGACCGGATACCTCTCAGTGCCTCCTGCTTCTTCTCTTCAGTATCATAGATTCCCTCAGACAGAGCTTTGGAATACAGCTGAATAGCAGAAAGAGGTGTTTTGATATCATGGGAAAGAGAGAGAAGCATGGTCTTCTTCTCCTTCTGAAACTCCAGATTCTTAGATTTACTGTCTTCAAGATTCTCCCTCAGCATATCCATGCCCCATAGGAATTTTCCAAAGAACCGGCTTTTCTCTTCCTTGATTGGAGCAGAAAGATTTCCCTTTGCCAGTTCCTCAGTAAGACTGCTCATCTTATCAAACGGTTTAATAACCTTATAGCCTATATAAAGAAGAACTCCTACAGTCAGCAGGAAACCGGTAACCATTCCGATATTCATAAGAAGAAATGCATTTCCATTTTCCTTTACCTTATATTCAATTCTATATAATGTGCCATCAACTTCTTCAACTACATATTCATTATTACAGATTTCCGAAGCCTCATAACGGCTCACCTTTATCAGAGTCCCAAACTGAGACAAATCAATATTCTCCGGATTATCCCGCTTATCCTTATCAGCCTCCAGTATTCTGACTACACGTTCAGCTTCAACACGGTAATATCTGCCAGCCTTACGTATTCCATTAATATATAGAATATTCAGCAGAATAATCAGCAGAATTTCTGCAATTATGATAAGTGTTGCAGCCTTCTTGAATCTGTTCATTTCCAATCTCCCTGCATGAATCATAAGGAACCATTCCCAATGACTCAGTCACAAATTTCAAAAGGAGTCAAAAGAACCGTCTCTTTCGACTCCCTTCTGACTCATGATTTTTTGAATCCACAAGATTCTTACTGCCTTACTCGAACCTGTAACCTACGCCCCAGACAGTAATTATATGTTTCGGCTTCTTGGGGTCTTCCTCAATTTTCTCACGAAGCCATTTGATATGAACAGTGAGAGTCTGAATCTCAGACTCACTGTCACTTCCCCATATATTGCTAAATAAATATTCCTTCTTCAGAGTTACTCCCTTATTTTCAATAAGAAGTTTCAGAAGTTCAAATTCTTTCGAAGTGACTACCACATCTTTTCCATCTACCTGAAGACTTTCCGTCACGGTATTAAGTGTAAGATTATCCTCTACTATAACATCCTGAGCATACTTACGTTTGAATATACCATTAATCTTAGCAATCAGTATATCAATATCATATGGTTTCTCAATATAATCATCCGCTCCCAGATTCAGTCCCTTCAGCTTATCTTCCTTCTCAGTCTTGGCACTGGCAATAAGAATATGAGCATTAGAGGTCTCGCGGATTCTGGAACATACAGCGAAACCGTCCATACCCGGAAGCATAAGATCCAGGATTACAAGCTTGGCACCATACATATCAAAAAGCTTCATTGCCTTCTCACCGGAATCTGCAATTGATACAACATAATTCTCTTTTCTGAGAAATGTTTCCAGAAGTGATCCGATTTCTTTATTATCCTCAACAATAAGTATATCTAACATTATGTAAACCTCTTGTAAAGAAATACAGCCACAATACTCCCTCTCAGCAGAATGTGGCTGTTTAGTTTAAAATTTATTATGAATTAATAACATCACATTTCTATTTCCGGATAGATCATACGATCCAGACGGCTTTCGAACACTTCCAGGGAAATCGGTCGATCAAAGAAATATCCCTGAGCAATATTACAATTATTCTTTCTGAGAATTTCCAGCTGATCTATCTTCTCAACACCCTCTATAACACATTCAAGTCCGATATCATGAGCAAGAGAAATAACATGCTTGAACATCTTATTAGAAATGCTGTCCTCTTCATCTATACTCTGTGGAACGAAGCTCTTATCAACCTTAAGAACATTCCATGGAATATCACGAATAAGATTCAGAGAAGAATAACCTATTCCGAAGTCATCCACAGCAGTCCATATACCCTGCTCCTGAAGACCACAGACTACCCTCTTAAGGTCACGGAACAGTACATCCGTAGTGGTTTCAGTAAGCTCGATCTCAATGTATTCATGAGGCACATTATATTTATCAACAACAGAAATAATATGCTCCAGAAGATCCACATCCACCAGATGTTTCCTTGAGAAGTTAACAGATATACGAACTACATTGCGTCCTTCATCCAGCCATTTTCTGATATGCTGGCAGACATGCTCAAGCATATAGAAATCCAGATCACATATATCAGTATTAATTTCCAGAATTGGGATAAACTCTATCGGAGGAATTATGCTGCCACCCTTAATCCAGCGACACAATGCCTCAGCGCCGGTAATCTTCCTGGTCCCAATATCTACCTTCGGCTGATAGAATACCGCAAATTCTTCCTGTTCAATAGCATTTCTGAATTCAGTCTGAACCTTCTTGACACGTTCTCTTTCAGACTTCATCTTATCCTCATAGATAACTATGGAACTCCCTGACTGTTTCTTAGCTGCAATACTGGAGAGCATTATCTTATCCATAATATCTCCATACCCCTTCATCATATAAGGGTTTGGAAGCATATAAATACCGGCAGCTGCGGATACCTTTATTTTCTTATTTCCGACTTCACTGTAAGGAACAGGAACCCCCGAGAAAATATCAAAAACCTTTCTCTTGATACTCCTGTCAAATACACCAATGAATTTATCTCCACCCAGACGTGCTATAATTCCCGTATCACCAACTGTGTCCTGCAGCATTTTATAATAATTATTCAGCACAGTATTACCATTCTCGCGTCCTATTTCATGATTAACAATCGCAAAATTATGAAGATCTATATGGAAGGCAACCTTTCCTCCCAATCTGTTCTCAGAATTAGCAATATCCAGATAACGGGCAAATGCACGGAAGTTTTGATAGCCATCAATATCAAAGAAACCAAACTCTTCCAATTTTCGTAGCAGGCGCTTACGGCTCACAAAACCGAGAATAATTCTCAGTAATGTATCCAGCTGTTCAATCTCTTCAGATTCTCTCTCCTCTTCTTCAGCTTCACCATAGATTGTACCTATGACAATAGCTCTGGAAGAGGTTATGATTCTTAAACGTACCAGAACCTTATCACCTTTGCCTGTATCGAAATCACAGAATTTTTCTCCCATACCACGCTGTTCCATCATCGGTGTAGGATAGAATTCCGTTTCCCCCTTGGCAATACGATATTTCGGACATATTTCATTGATCAGTTCAAGATAATTCTCTCGATTAAACGGCTCTTCATGTGTAATTCGAACCAGACGTTCCAGAAAGGAACTATATTCTTCTTTTGTAACCATACTTCTCCTTTCCCAGCTGTATCCCCCCGAATACATCTGCATAGAAAGATATTAAGGTTATTGTAACATTATTCCGTAATAATTGATATCAGTTTTTCTTTTGTTTTTTATCTTTTCTATTATCAGTCCTTTCTTTATTATCCTTCTTTTTATCATCTTTATTCTTGATATCTTTATTCTTATCTTCTTTTTTCCTGGGATCTTCCTTCTTATGTTCAGCCTTTTGGGACTTGTCATGTTTTTTACTGTCTTTGTTTTCTTTTCTGTCAGATTTATCTTTCTTATTTGTTTTATCTTTCTTATCCGGCTTATCAGTTTTATCAGATTTCTTATCC
>CACZPG010000141.1 GCA_902782965.1 uncultured Lachnospiraceae bacterium | reverse complement strand
TCGAGGCCAGAGAACAGGTTGATTTCCTGGCTAAGGAAGGCTGCGATATGATTCAGGGTTATATATTTGACAAGCCTATGCCGTACGATAAGTACGAAAAGAAGATGGTTATAAACTAACAGGAGGAAAATACTGTAATGAATTACAGTGATGATGAACTTGAATTACGTAGAATCCATGAAGAGACTGAGAGGAAGAAGAAAGAACTTGAGGCTCTTCAGAGAGAGGAACTGAGACGCATCCGTGAAATGGAGCGAGGAGGAAGCTCCAAACAGGGATACGATCCTCTTCAGGATTCGGCCTTTAATGAACCCCAGAGAAATATACAGACCCCAAACTTTGAATCTAATAGAAATAGAGATACTGCTTATCGGGATGCAGGTTATCGGGATTTGGATTATAGGGATGCTGATGTTGAAACGGATGATTCTGACGGAACCTGGCAGGAACGTCCAAGACAGCAGCGGCAAATGCAGGAAAGACAGAGACAGGAGAAACCAAGACCGGAGAGAAAAGCATCCAGAACAAGGACCTATGATCCTGATCAGGCTGTAAGTGATGAGGAGTTCATCAATTCATATGAAACTGAATATGATGACGATGACGATGAAGAATATATGAGCTACGAAGAGGCAGAACAACGTGATCTTGCCAGAGAGGCAAGGTCTAAGCAGAGACGTAAAGACGAGAAGAGAGAGAATAAACGTATTCAGAAGGATCTGAAGAAGCAGAAGGAACAGCAGAAGAGACAGAAGAAAAAGAAACACAGTTTTCTCAAAACATTAATAGCACTTATTCTGATATTCCTGCTTATTATATGTGCGGCTATCTGGAATATAACCAGAAGATTCGATCACATTGATACAGAGGTTTCGAAAAGAGTATCTTCCATGAAGGGTAGCGTGGTAAATGTTCTGCTTATTGGCCAGGATGCTCGTGAAGGAGAGACTGGACAGCGATCCGATAGTATGATACTTATATCTATAAATACTGCTAAGAATTCTGTTTCAATGACCTCCATTATGAGAGATACATATGTTCAGATTCCGGGACAGGGTGGCAACAGGATTAATGCAGCTTATGCATTTGGCGGAATTGATCTTCTTGATCAGACTATAGAAGAGAATTTCGGTGTAACAATAGACGGAAATGCCATGGTTGATTTTGACGGATTCCTAGAGGCTATGACAGCCGTGGGTAATCTGGAAATGGATCTGACAGCAGATGAAGCTGCTTATATGAATGCTAATCCAGGATTCGGTTCCAATAATGATGCTTCAGATGAAGTATGGAATCTTACCGAAGGAAGAAATACTCTGACACCAAGTCAGCTGCTTGCATATTCACGAATAAGACATGTAGGTAATTCTGACTGGGACAGAACAGAACGTCAGAGAAAGGTTATATCAGGAGCAGTAAGCAAGGTTAAACATGGTCACTTCATCAGTGGTTATAATCTGGCGACAAAGGCGGCGCCAAGTATTAAAACTGATGTCAAGACCTGGGGAATGCTCAGAATCGCTTTCGGTATCATGACCGGTGGTGATATGAAGAGTCATATCATTCCTGTAGAAGGAACCTATTACGGTGACAGTATCAACGGAATGTCCGTTCTGGTTCCGGATCTTGAGAAGAATAAAGAATATCTCCAGAGATATATAAACGGAGAAGAATAGTATAGAATAATATAGAATAGTATTTAGTGAGTCAAAGGGGACTTAAGTCTGTAGGGACAGTTCTTTTTGACTCCTTTTTTTCACTGTAGTAGGAAACTACGTTTCCTGTTTATAATAAACATCGTTGTAACGTAAAAATTATCCTGACGGTTATAAATTTTGCATGACAAAACTTAATATAATTAAGAATAAATTTATTTGAGGAAATAAATTAAAAAAATACTATGAATAAACCTAATAAAGTGTTATACTACTAAGCTAGAAAAAAATGGACTAAAATAAGAAAGAGTAGTTAATAAGTAACCCAGAGTTTAATATTTTATGTAATTTGGGAGAAAGATATGAGTGAGAATTTCAACAGGAAAATAATTCTTGAGGACGGGAGTGAGTATTACGGATACGGCTTCGGTTCTGACCTTGAAAGAGTTACCGAAATAGTATTCAATACTTCTATGGTAGGTTATCAGGAGATTCTGTCGGATCCGTCCTATACTGATCAGACAGTCGTGATGACTTATCCTTTAATTGGAAACTATGGAATCAATGATGATGATTATGAAACACGTATTCCTACAATAGGTGGTCTTATTGTTCGCGAATATAATGATGAACCATCTAATTTCCGCAGCTGTAATACACTCTCTGAAATAATGAAAGAATATAATATTCCGGGTATCTATGGCGTTGATACTCGTGAGATAACCAGAAGCATCCGCGACCTTGGTAGTCGACGGATGCTTATTACTGATATGGATACGACACTGGAGGAGGGACTGAAGAAGATAGCTGATACACCGGTTCCTCATGATGCTGTATCCAGAGTAAGCTGTGACAAGCCTTGGGAAAGTTATGCTACAAGGTTTATGTCCGGTAAGTCACTACATGTTGTTGCAGTAGACTGTGGTATCAAGAGAAATATAATCAGATGTCTGAATTCGAAATGCTGTGATGTGACTGTGGTTCCGTATAATACCACAGCAGAAGAAATAGCGAAGATGAATCCGGACGGAATATTCTTCTCCAATGGCCCCGGCGATCCTACAGATGTTCCGGTAGTTTATGAGAATATCAAGAAGCTGATAGGTAAATTTCCTATCTTCGGAATATGTCTGGGACATCAGATGATTTCCCTCGCATATGGAGCCAAAACCTACAAACTGAAGTTTGGTCACAGAGGAGGAAATCATCCGGTTAAGAACCTTGAGAGTGATAAGATTGAGATAACCTCTCAGAACCATTCCTATGCTGTTGATGATTCTAGTTTACATAATACAAAATTAAAAGTGACTCATATAAATATTCTTGATAATACTGTGGAAGGTGTTGAATGCAAGGAGGATAAGGTATTCAGTGTTCAGTATCATCCGGAAAGTGCACCGGGACCACAGGACAGTTCATATCTGTTTGATAAATTTATTGATATCATGATAGAGAATAAGAATCAGGAAAAGGGAGGTGAGTACGATGCCTAAGAGAAATGATATACACAAGATAATGGTTATCGGCTCAGGCCCTATTGTAATCGGTCAGGCAGCCGAATTCGACTATGCCGGAACTCAGGCATGTCTTGCTCTTAAAGAAGAGGGGTATGAGGTTATTCTTTGTAATTCAAACCCTGCAACGATCATGACTGATCCAAGTATTGCCGATAAGGTATATATGGAGCCGTTGACTCTTGAATATATTGCTAAGATAGTACGCCATGAGAGACCGGATGCAATCGTTCCTTCTCTTGGTGGACAGACCGGACTTAATCTTGCTATTCAGCTGGAAAAGAAGGGAATCTTAAGAGAATGTAATGTAGAGCTTCTGGGAACCAGCAGCAGGAGTATTGAGAGAGCCGAGGACAGAGAGCTCTTCAAGGAACTCTGTGAAGAACTTGGTGAGCCCGTGCTTCCATCTGAAATAGCTAACTCAATGGAAGAAGGTCTTAAAGCAGCAGAGGATATCGGATATCCTGTAATTCTCAGACCTGCCTATACTCTTGGAGGTACCGGAGGTGGTTTCGCTTCGGACGAGAATGAATTCAGAGAGCTGATGAAGAATGCTCTTATTCTCTCGCCTGTTCATCAGGTTCTGATAGAGAAGAGTATCAAGGGTTATAAGGAAATTGAATATGAAGTAATGCGTGATGCCAATAATACTGCCATCACAATTTGTAATATGGAAAATGTGGATCCTGTCGGAATCCATACAGGAGATTCCATAGTTGTCTGTCCTTCACAGACACTTACCAATAAGGAATATCACATGCTTCGTGACAGTGCACTTAAGATAATCAGGGCTTTGGATATTAAGGGTGGATGTAATGTACAGTTTGCCCTGGATCCTAAGTCCTTCCAGTATTATCTGATTGAGGTTAATCCGAGAGTGTCCCGTTCCTCGGCCCTGGCTTCGAAGGCCAGCGGTTATCCGATAGCAAGAGTTTCTGCGAAGATAAGTATAGGAATGAGACTGGATGAGATAAGTCTGGCTAATACTCCGGCTTCCTTCGAACCGGCGCTTGATTATGTAGTAACCAAGATGTCTCGTTTCCCATTTGATAAATTTGCGGATGCCAATAATCAGCTCGGAACCCAGATGAAGGCTACTGGTGAGGTCATGAGTATAGGAAGAACTCTGGAGGAAAGTCTTCTGAAGGCTATCCGTTCACTTGAAATTGGTGTATTCCATATTCATAGTCCTAAATTTGACCGAGAAGATAGTTTACATAATATTGCCAAGGCTAAGACCGGTAATACAGAATCTTCTTCTGCAGTTAAAGAATATATCGAAACAGAAGGTTATGATTTCTCCAAGGATGATGAGCTTCTTGAATATACAAGACTTGGAACAGATGATCGTATCTATGCAATTGCCGAGCTTATAAGAAGAGGCGTGACTATAGAGAAAATAGCAGAAGTAACTGCAATCGATCTGATATTCCTTAGAAAATTCAGAAACATCGTTCAGGAAGAGAAGAAGCTTATAGATAATGTAAACAGTTTGGATGAACTGAAGCAAGCAAAGAAAATGGGCTTCTCAGATAAAGAGATAGCTCTCCTTTGGGGAACTACAGAGGATGAGGTATGGAAACTTAGACGCAGCAATTCAATCTATCCTGTATATAAGATGATTGACAGCTGTTCATCAGAGTTTGACAGCTATATTCCATATTTCTATTCTACTTATGAGAATCAGAATGAGTCCATCATTTCTGATAAGAAGAAGGTTATCGTTCTTGGTGCCGGACCTATCAGAATCGGACAGGGTGTTGAATTCGATTATTCTACGGTCCATGCAGTTCAGACCATCAAATCCTTCGGATATGATGCGATTATAATTAATAATAATCCGGAAACTGTTTCAACGGATTATACAACAGCAGATAAGCTGTATTTCGAACCGCTCACACCTGAAGATGTGATGAATATAGTTGACCTTGAGCAGCCAATAGGTGTAATTGCATCCCTTGGTGGTCAGACAGCTATTAATCTTGCTGAACCGCTTCATAAACGTGGTGTAAAGATTATCGGAACTGACTGTGATGCAATTGATCGTGCAGAGGACAGAGATCAGTTCGAGCATCTTCTTGAGGAACTGGGAATTCCTCAGCCGAAGGGACTTGCTGTTACTTCGATAGAAGCCGGTGTAAAGGCAGCGGCTGATATTGGTTATCCTGTGCTTGTAAGACCGAGCTTCGTTCTCGGTGGTAGAGCAATGCAGATTGTAGCTAAGGAAGAATCTCTCAGACACTATCTTAAGAATGCCGTTGAAATAGATGAGGATAAGCCGGTTCTGGTTGATAAATACATTCGCGGTAAGGAGCTGGAGGTAGATGCAATCTGTGATGGCGAGAGCGTATTCGTGCCAGGTATCATGGAACTTGTTGAGAGAACAGGTGTGCACTCCGGTGATTCTATCAGCGTGTATCCTCCATTCAGTGTTTCAGATAAGGTTAAGACAACCATCCTTGAATATACCAAGAAACTTGGTCTTGGTATCGGCATCATTGGACTCTTCAACATTCAGTTCATTGTCGACAGAGATGAAAATGTATATATCATTGAGGTTAATCCACGTTCTTCAAGAACAGTGCCATTCCTTTCAAAAGCTACAGGTTACAGCCTTCCGGATATTGCAACTCTTGTTATACTTGGAAAGAGCCTGAAAGAACAGGGAATAAGTGAAGACAATCTGACTTTACAGAGTCTGGATACAGCTTCTAATGAGATTGCTCTCTATCCGAGAGAGAAACAGAGATGGTATGTTAAGGCTCCGGCCTTCTCCTTCTCGAAGCTTCGTGGAATGGATGCTTACCTGTCACCGGAAATGAAATCAACCGGAGAAGCAATCGGATATGACAATAAGCTTCCGAGGGCTATGTACAAGGCACTTATTGCTTCCGGAATCAAACTTCAGAATTACGGAACCGTACTGGTAACTCTTGCTGATGAGGATAAAGAAGAGGCACTTCCTCTTATCAGACGTTTCTATGAAATGGGCTTCAATATAGAAGGCTCAGTAGGAACAGCTAACTTCCTTAAGGAACACGGAATCAGAACAAGAGTAAAGGGTAAGATGAGTGACGGTAGTGAAGATATCCTGAAAGCAATCCGTTCCGGTTATGTCAGCTATCTTATCAATACAAGAGCCATCCTTTCCGGAATTCATTACGGAGACGGAATTGAGATCCGCCGCTGTGCCAGCGAGAATAATGTAACAATGTTTACCTCCCTGGATACTGTAAGAGTGCTGCTGGATGTACTTGAAGAAATTACTATAGGAATTTCAACTATTACAGATTGAAGTTAAGAGTATAACATTTATATTTGCTTTATATGATAAAAACCTGGTTCGTACAATTATGAATCAGGTTTTTTGTATTTGATGCAATAAAGATTCTTTTCTATATTATAGTTTGTACTTGTTATGAAAATTAGTGAAGTATCTGGTAGGTTTATCGGATGTAAAACTGATCATTGAGGGAAGTATTTATGGAAAAGATAATTACGTTTGAAAAAGTAACTAAATCATATCATGGGAAATGCGTTATTGACGATATTTCCCATGTTTTTTTTGAGGGAGAGGCAGTGGCCTTTGCGGGCCATAATGGTTGTGGCAAGAGTACTCTGCTGAAAATTCTTGCCGGACTGATCAGGATAAATAAGGGAAAAGTTATTCATCATAAGAATATCAGATTCTCTTATGTTCCGGAGAAATTCCCGGCAGCAGATATAACTATGCTCAGATATCTGAGGTCTGTTGCAGAAATGGAAGGAGTTCCCTTGTCGCAGGCTAATAAACTTATTCATGAATTCTTTCTCGAAGAAATGGTATATACGAAAATGAAAGATATGTCGAAAGGTAGTCTTCAGAAGGTTGGTGTTATTCAGGCGCTTATGGCTCCTCATGAGGTCCTGCTTCTGGATGAACCTTTGTCTGGACAGGATACTGATTCGCAGGAAATATTTATCGGCAAGATTAAAGAACTGAAGAAGCAGGGCGTTACCGTATTTATGTCGTGTCATGAGAAGAAGCTGATGGATGAACTTGCAGATAAGGTTTATATGATCAATAAGGGGAAGCTGGGGACAGAATAAATGAAGAATGTAATAAGTTTATATAAATTAAGAATGATGATGGTGCTGAGAAGTTCAGTTCTTGTTGTGCCTACGATCGCATTAGTGGCATTTCTTGGGATTATGTATAGTTTTCCACCTGTCCAGGTGACGGGCAGTTTTCTCATTTCCGGAATATTTCTATTTGTTATATGTGCGTATGTATCCATGAGTATTCAATTCAAGGAAAATGATGTTCATGAGGAAATCTTTCTTTTGCATAGTGACTCGGAAATCGGTTATTATATATCAAGAGAGCTTATAATCGGTTCAATCACCCTGGTCTATTCGATTGTTCTCAGCGTGTATCCTTTAATAAAGCTGGCGATGAGACCGAACTTGTTTTCAAGGAATCTTGAAGCTAAGGATGTAGTTTGGGGCAGTATTATTATATTGGGAAATGGTATCCTTGGGGCTGCTCTAGGTGACCTTTTCCATCATAGGATATTTACCAGAAAAAGAGATGGGCTTACAGGACTTATTTTTGTTACAGTTGTAGCAATGTGTAAGCTGCCATTGACAAAGAAATTCCCGTTCTTCAGAATCATCGGTCTGATTCTGCCTCCTGTTTCAGATGGACTTGAAATGGTTGGGGATACGGATGTTTTCAGTCCTAAAGGGACGGTATTTATTCTCCTGCACACAATAGTATTTGTGGCGGTGGTCATCTTCGTAAAAATCAGGCTGCTGATGAGGAATAAATATTCGTGTTGATGATTAGTCATAACTTGGAGTAGTTTCGTTATATGAATAAAAGATTTGTTAGAAATTTTATTTTAAATTATAGTATCGTTTTTCTGCT
>CACZPG010000140.1 GCA_902782965.1 uncultured Lachnospiraceae bacterium | reverse complement strand
ATTAATCATAACTAATATAATGTCTTAGTTCTAATTCTTTCATAAACTTAGCCAGAGGAAAACCTACAACATTATTATAATCGCCCTCAATTGATTCTACCAGTCTGGCACCAATCCCCTGAATCCCATAAGATCCGGCTTTATCATTAGGTTCACCTGTTGCAATATAATCCAAAGCTTCATACTCATTAAATGGGTACATTTTTACCAAAGTTTTGGAGTAAAAACTAAATCTGTCAGCCTCAATTAATCCTTTATTATATTCACTATATGTCAGATATTTACAGCTTACTCCTGTATAAACTTCATGTATTTGCCCTGAAAGACTCATCAGACAGTTCTTAGCATCTGAAGAATTCTCAGGTTTACCAAGAATTTTATTATTCATTGAGACAATTGTATCAGCACCCACAACCAGAAAACCGCCACTATCAATAAGTAACATATTCATTAATTCTGCAGAATCTGTTTTTAGGGTTTTACGAATAAATTCATCAGCTACTGATGTACATTTCTGTTCTGATAACTCAATTACAACTTCCTGTGGAATATCTGAATTTGCTTTCTCATCCACATCACTTGTTATTATTTGAAATTCCAGTCCGGCCTGCTCCAGGAGTTCTTTTCTCCTGGGAGAACCGGATGCAAGAATAATTATTACATTCTGTTTCAATATTATGCCTCTACTCTTCTATTTCTACAGCAATTTCTCTAATACTTTGAGTAAGTACTCCCAGGTTCTGGACACACTTGCGACATCCATCCTTTCTTTAGGAGTATGAATATCAAGCATATCCGGTCCGAAGGAAACTGCATCCAGACCATCAAGAGCTCCGGCAAATAGTCCACACTCAACACCTGCATGAATAGCCTGCACAATCATTGGTTTATTGTACATTTCTTCAAAGGTTTCAGTCATAATATCTCTTAACTGAGAATCAGATTTATATTCCCATGCAGGATAATCACCGGATACTTCAATATAACCTCCTGCAGATCTGGCTATAGTTTCAAGTTCCGTAATCATTTCCTTCTTTTCAGCAGCAACACTGCTTCTTACACTGTAAGAAAGAATGATTTCATTATCTGTTGTATACAATATACCAAGATTCTGAGAAGTCTGAACCAGACCTTCGATATCACGGCTCATAGCTTTGATTCCGAATGGCATACTGCTGAGAGCCATAATTATAGACAGATTATCTGCCTCATCAACAGGATAAATTGAGAAATCCTCTCGAACGGTTTCTTCAATGGTAATACTTATGTCAGGATCAGTTTCCGAGAATTCAGACTTAATCTGTTTTTCCAATTGCTTTAGATTATCACTAAGAATATCAAAATTCTTTGAAACAATTTCAGCCTCAGCCTGTACAGGAATAGCATTATCCTTAAGTCCACCTTTTACAGAAAGAATACGAAGACTGTCATCTGAAAAAAGAAGCTCCTTAAGTACTTTGCAGAGAATAATATCTGCATTTGCTCTGCCTTTATCTATTTCAATACCGGAATGACCTCCAAGAAGTCCGCATACATTTATTTTATAAGCTTTTCCCTGTGCACCTCTTCTGGTAAACGGAAAATGAATAGTAACCGTAGCTCCACCGGCACAGGAAACAAGAAGGTAACCTTCATCTTCAGAATCAATATTCAGAAGCTTACGTCCTCTGAGATAAGACATATCCAGTGCAGCAGCTCCCAGCATTCCTATTTCCTCATCTACAGTAAATACACATTCAAGAGGCGGATGTGGTATATCACTGCTTTCCAATAAAGCCAGCATATAAGCAACTGCTATTCCGTCATCACCACCGAGAGTGGTTCCTACAGCAGAGATAATATTATTTTCAACCTTCAGTCTCAGACCTTCAGTATGAAAATCAATTATTGTATCGGCAGTCTTCTCACAAACCATATCCATATGTCCCTGCAGGATAATCGGTTCTGATTCTTCGCCCCCCAGTTGGCCTTCCTTATATATGATCACATTGTTGGAATCATCCTGAATATTTATCAGTCCATGATCCAACGCAAAATCTACCAGATAATCACTTATTCTTTTGGTATCTCCTGAACCATGCGGTATACCACAGATTTCCTCGAAATATTTAAATACAGATTCAGGTTTTAATCCACTTAAAACAGCCATACCTAACCTCATTTCTCAAGATATTTCTTATTCTTAATAAAATCAAGAATATCAAATTCAGTAGTTGTATCACTTACAAAAATAGTACCGACATCTTCACCATCCATCAGTCTATGAATAATTTCCATATCTTTAGATTCCAGAATAGCCACATCAGCACCTGCATGATTTGCAATCTGGGCTGCAGCTATCTTAGTATACATACCACCTGTTCCGTAACTTGTAACAGTGCCCTTAGCCATATTTTTAAGAGAATCATCTATTTTTTCTATAATGGACAGTCTCTTGGCATTTGGATTTTTACGTGGATCATCCGTATAGAATCCATCAATATCCGTGAGAAGAATAAGCATATCAGCACCAATAAGTGTAGATACTATGGCGGAAAGTGTATCATTATCACCAAACTCTATTTCTTCTGTAGCTACTGTATCATTCTCGTTAACAATTGGAATTATATCAAGATCAAGAAGCTGTTTAAGAGTATTCTGTGCGTTTTTACGACGTTCATCATTAGTTATAACATCAAATGTCAGAAGAACCTGTGCAGCTTTATTGTTATATTCCATGAAGATTTTCTGATAAAGCATCATCAGTTCCCCCTGTCCCAAAGCAGCACAAGCCTGTATCATTGAGAGAACTTCTGGTTTCTTAGCAAGACCAAGAATCTTTCTTCCTACAGATATAGCACCTGACGAAACAAGTACAACATCTTTCCCCTGATTCTTGATATCACTGATTATCCTGATCATTCTTTCAACTTTTACAAAATCCAGTTCACCTGTTTCCGGATGTACAAGAGATGACGAACCGACTTTGATAACGATTCTCCTCTTATATTTTAGAGTCTCTCTGATATTGATATTCATATCCATCTATGTATACCTCTTTCTTATTAACAATTCTTATAAAGTCCTTCTTCATATACTTTATATGCATCTATTAGATCTTCTATAATATACTCTGATGCGGCTTCCGCAGCTTTAATACCGTCAGCAGCTGCAGAGGTTATTCCTCCGGCGTAGCCTGCACCTTCTCCGGATGGAATAATTCCGGGAAATTTCTGACAGAGAAGCTTATCGTTTCTGAGTATACGAACCGGAGAACTGCTTCTTGCTTCAACAGCACTCATAACAGTATCATCTGAATCATAACCGTTAATTTTCTTTCCAAACTCAGGCATTGCCTCGAGAATTGAATCGGTTACAAATTCAGGAAGAACTTTTCTTAAATCTCCAAAGTTCCATTTTCCTTTGATTTCAGGAGTTATATCTTTTAGTTCTGAGGAAACTTTATTATCTTTAAAATCCCCATATAACTGGACCGGAATACATCCGGCTCCTTCACTGAATGCAAGCCTCTCTATTTGTCTCTGAAATTCAATTCCGGAAAGCAAATAATCAGGATTTCCGATTTTATCTTCATTAGAGTTACTAAATCCATCAGTAAGGAAATCAGACGGATCTATATTAACAATAATAGCTGAATTTGAATTATTACCATCTCTTCCGCTGTAGCTCATCCCGTTAATACATACACATTCGTTCTCAGTTGAAGAATTTACCACATATCCACCGGGGCACATACAGAATGAGAATACACTTCTTCCGGAATTGGTATGATAAACCAGTTTATAATCCGCTGCCGGAAGTGTATCACCGTATTTTGTCTTATATTCCCTGCCGTACATAGCCTCATTAATGCACTCCGCCTTATGTTCAACTCGGACACCCAGCGCAAAGGGCTTGGGTTCCATATCAAAGCCTTTAGAGATAAGCATTCTATATGTATCTCTGGAACTATGTCCGATAGCAAGGATAACAGAACGGGTAAAAAGGTGGGATACTTCTGAAGAAACCGTGTTTTCAACAGTAAGATCATAAATATCCTGCTGTCTGTTAGAATCAGTATTTTCAGCTTTATCAATATCTATAAGTTTATTATTAAATCTGACCTCACCACCCAGACGAATAATATCTTCTCTCATATTCTTAAGAATACTTCTTAGGACATCTGTTCCAATATGAGGTTTTGCGTCATATAGAATCGAAGGATCAGCTCCATATCTGACAAAGGTTTCAAGAACTTCTTTGAAATATCCGCCTTTGTCTTTATTTCCGGTATTAAGCTTTCCGTCAGAAAACGTACCGGCACCACCTTCACCAAAACATATATTGGATTCTTCATTTAATTTATTTGAAGCCCATAATTTGTCTATATCCTTAACTCTTTCCTCAACAGCTTTACCACGTTCAAGAACTATAGGTTTAAACCCTGCATAAGCCAGTTTAACAGCAGCATGATATCCTGCAGGTCCCGATCCGATTATAACCGGTCTGAAGGATTGATCTATATCAAGAAATTCTCTTAATTCAGTATTAATAATATGAGGAAATGTATATTTAACCTCATTAGTTAACATAATATTTTTATTGTTAATCGTACGTATTATTTCATCTTCATTTGATACATATACGCCTACACTGATTTCATAATGAATAAAATCATGTTTTCTGCTATCAAGAGATTTCTTTAATATTTTCCAGGAATTACAGGATTTAATTCTAAGGATTTTGTATATCTTCTGTTCAAGATTCTTCTCACTGAATCCCGGTTTCATTTTAATTCCATTAATCCGGATCATTTCACATCTCTCCCTGCCAGATATCCGGTAATAAATGCGTAAGTAAGATTATAACCTCCGCATTTACCTATAACATCAGTGGCCTCTCCTACCACATATACTCTGTTATATACAGGATCATCACTTATTATACGCATAGTATCACAGTCAATATCAGTTGTAGGAATTCCACCTATGGATGCCTGAGACATATCAAAGCCATATTTCATATCAACCGAAAGGGTCCATGTAGTCATCTCATCATATAATTCTCTTATACCGGTTTCTGTGATATCTCGAATTTTCAGATTATGCCCCATCTCACCATATAATTTATTAATGAAATAACCGGCAAGCTTATCATTGATATATCCATTAAGAAACAGGAGTAATGGTTTATCCGGCAACTGATTTCTAATATTATTAAAATTATTTACAAATTCATCAGTAGATATTTTCGGCAGAACATTTATCCTGACTCTGCTTCCTGATTCCATGAAATATGACATATTAAAGGTCACAATACCGCTGATTCCATGGTCATTAATCTGAAGCTCGCCCAATTCAGAAATAGGTGAATCTGAATATAATTTATCATCAACAGATAATCTTGCTTTGACTCTGACTCCTGATATACTGCTGAGATCTTCTTTTACCATAACCGGACATAGACCGGGTCTGAACCTGTTAATATCAAGACCTATACAATCAGTAAGAAATACTTCCGGATTATTATAACTGATATCCTGTTTGATCTGCGAAAGCCCACCAACAGCTATTATCAGATTTCTGGCATAGATTATTTCCGAACCTAAGGTATTCTCAGATTCTTTCAAAACTCTCTGAACACTATAATATGTAATCCCATCTATTTCTTCAGTATCAACATCAGCGATTTCAAAATTATATCTGAACTCTGTACCATAACCCTTCGCTGTATCCAGAAGAGCCCACACAACAGATGATGCCTGCATACTTTCAGGGTAATAATAACCATCCTTATTTACAGTAGAAATACCAAGCTTTCTGAAATAATCAAGTATAAAATTTCTTGGACGCATATTTGTCAGACTATATATATGTTCATATACTGCAAAAGGAAATGGATTCCCATAATATACTTCGTCATCCCAGCTGTCATTAGTAATGTTACATCTGCCATTACCCGTGGCATATAGTTTTGCGGCAGCTTTCTTATTCTTTTCCACCACTACGCAAGAAAGCCCCCTGCGGGAGCTTTCAATTGCGGCAACAAGTCCTGATGCACCTGCGCCTATTATACAAACGTCATATTTTAAATGTGACATGTAAGATTCCTCGTTTCTACCAAATAACAATAAATCTGATAATAAAGCGTGAAATTACTCTATAATGATTCCTTCCTTATTGTCATCAGGGAATACAGTTACCCATGTTTTTCCAGGATTAAGCTTAAGTGGTTCACCATCTTCTGTATAGAACTGTGTAACACCGTAATCAGAACATTTACCTTTCTTTGCACCATTATCAAGAAGTCCGTCGGTAATACTGAAATCTACATGCTTCTTGGATGCTTTCTTCTCCCATTTAATAGGAATGATCTTACCACCTGTAGCATAATAGCCTTCGCCC
Source organism: uncultured Lachnospiraceae bacterium (assembly GCA_902782965.1). GTDB lineage: Bacteria > Bacillota > Clostridia > Lachnospirales > Lachnospiraceae > Eubacterium_Q. The sequence continues at coordinate 2,493 of CACZPG010000140.1, read as the reverse complement.
TTACCAACATACTCGATATCGATACAACCAACCTGATCGTTAGTGATTGGCTTATGTGGAGCGAACTGAACGATAACATTTTCGAATGCAAGCTGATTACCTGTCTCTGCATCTATCTGAGGCTCACCATACTGGAATCTCTTGTAAAGACCTGATTCAGAATCAAATTCAAACCAAGGCTTTCTTCCCTCATTATATGCAGTAGTAATCTTATTAGCTGCAGAACCGTTTTCAAGTTCTTTCGGCTCAATATTAAAATTAAACATTTTCTTGTAAGAAGGATCTTTCTCCTTATCGAAGCCATCAGCTTCTATAGCTTTCATAATGTTCTCACCTGAAGAATATGCATTATGAGGAGCAACTCTGTCAGAAGCTCTGAATCCATATGCTCCGTCCTTACCATTGAAATCAAGCTGATCAAGATCCTTGAGAACTTCAAACTCATGACCTGCATAGATTGACTGTCCCCAGTGACCGAATATAGCATCATACTCAAGAGCTTTTCTGTCATAATAATGTCTGGCACTTCTGATAGGTCCAATTTTTGAGATACCTGTATAATCAGCCTGGAATATTGCCATAAGACGTGTGATTCCGCCTTCCTCAAGCATTTCATAGATTACATCAGCCTGTTCAACACCTGACTGAGGCATTGCATCAATGATATTATTGATCATTACTGCAACATATCTCTGTTTAGCAATTTCAGGATCAACCCATTCACCATTAAGGTCGCTGAGAACCTTTCCGTCCTTAGACATAAGAATGTCGGAAGTATCTTCAATCATTGAATTATCTGAAAGATTAACAGTATAATCCTTAGCTTCTGTAGTAACTTCCTCTTCTTTCTTTCCACATCCGCTTAAAAGTGAAAGTGAAAGAACAACTGCGGTAGTCAGAGTTAGAAATTTTTTATTCATAGTCTCTTGTATATCCTTTCTTTTCTAAGATGTCAGACTGAATTTCCTCCATGATCAGTCTTTCATCATCATTGATATGATCATATCCGAAGAGATGCAGCATACTGTGAGCTATAAGAAAAGCCAGCTCTCTTTTGTCAGAATGTCCATATTCCTCTGCCTGGCTGTTTACTTTTTCAAAAGAAACAACTATATCTCCCAGCAGAAGCTCTTCTGTTTCGGGATTAAAATAATCCTGAGGATATTTCTCAACATAACTAAGGTCATTTGGTTTATCAAAATCAAGCATAGGAAACGAAAGTACATCTGTAGGCGCATCAATATTTCTTTCAGCACTGTTTATTTCCTGAATACCATGGTTATCTGTAATGATAACAGATACTTCACACTCATAAGGACAATTAAGATACTCCAAAGTACCCTTAATTACATCATTAATAATATATCCATAATATACAGGTAATGTGTATTCCGTTTCATTATCAATATATATGTTCATAAACCACCTTATTATACAATATATAGTCGAGTATGTCAAAAATTACTATCAATTCCCCTAATCAACAAACTCTGCACCTGAAAGAAGATTCTTCTTGGTTTCATAAAGATCAACTGAAAGATCAAGATAATGAATATGAGGATTATAAAAACGCTGTTCCTCTTCCCATATTTCATGCTTAAGCTGATACTTAACAAATTCCTGTATTTCTTTTAGAGATGGCTGTTCATAAACGTATTCACCATCTTTGAATATAGTAACCTGAAGCGGCTTAGCTGTAACATTTCGGAATTTCATATTCTTCCAAGGCATTGATGGATCAATGAATGTATAAGATTCACTAAAATCAGGCTTCTCATTAGCAAGAGTAAGAAGATCTGCGATTGCATAGCCAGTTTTCTGGCTGTAAATTCTGTATACCTTCTTCTTTCCGGGATTAGTTATCTTCTCAATATTCTCAGATATCTTAATCTTCGGAACGAATTTGTCACCTTCCTTTACTGCAACGAGTTTATATACTCCTCCGAATACAGGATCAGACTTGGAAGTGATCATTCTCTCGCCAACACCATAGGAATTAATCTTAGCCCCCTGTTTATTAAGTGAGTCAATAAGATATTCATCTACACTGTTTGATACAACGACCGAACAGTCAGTAAGGCCTTCTTCGTCAAGCTTCTTTCTTATCTTCTTAGAGAAATAAGCAAGGTCACCACTATCTATACGTACACCCTTGAGTCTCTTACCCATTGGTTCAAGAACTTCATGAGCAGCCTTTATGGCATTAGGAAGACCGCTTTCAAGAATATCAAATGTATCTATAAGAAGAACGCTGTTATCAGGATAAATCTCACAATACGCCTTAAAAGATTCATATTCTGAAGGGAAGAACTCAACCCAGCTGTGAGCCATAGTTCCTACTGCAGTAACGCCGAACTGTTGATCCGCCATAACAGTAGCTGTGGTATTAACTCCACCTATAAAGCATGCACGTGTTCCCCATACTGCAGCATCCGGTCCCTGAGCACGTCTGGCACCGAATTCCATAACAACAGAATCTCCTGCAGCTCTGGT
>CACZPG010000139.1 GCA_902782965.1 uncultured Lachnospiraceae bacterium | reverse complement strand
TCAGGGACATTTCAGTATCCCAATACGTTTGCCGCATTTCTTCTTATCACACTCATGATATCCGTATACAAGGTTAGAGAGCACAGGATAAATCTGCTTCATTCCGTTATTGCAGTTCTTGGAATATATGCAACCGGTTCAAGAGCAGTGATGGTGCTTATTCTTCCGCTGGCAGTAGGCTTAATTTATATACTGATTAAAGAGAAGAAGACGGGCAGTAAAGAGAATCAGACCGGGTTCAATATTATACTGATTGCTGCTTCAGTATTGTGTGTGATTGCAGTCATAGGTGCTCTTATATTCAGAGACAGGCTGCTTACTATCTCTACCTCGTTCAGTACTTTTTTCGGAAGAGTCTTGTATTGGAAGGATTCCCTTCCTATGTTGAAGGATCATCCTCTGGGGCTGGGCTATTATGGATACACCTATCTTGAAGACAGTTATCAGACGGCACATTATACGGTAATAAATGTGCATAATGATGTTCTTCAGTTTATGCTGGATATTGGAATAATACCGGGCCTGATATATCTTGTCGCCTATGTAAGAGAGATTTTCCTCAAGGAAAAACCTGTAATATACAAACTTATCCTGGCAGTACTGCTGGTGCATATCATGTTTGATTTTGATATGCAGTATATTTCCTTCTTCATGATAATCAATCTGTTTATGACAGAAGAGAAAATCATAAAGATAGAAATGAAACCTGTGCAGATGATCGTATCGGGAAGTGTTCTGCTCGCGATTTCTGTATTATCGGTCATCATGGGTGGGTCCGATCTGATGGATTATTTGGGACTTTATAGTTCTTCTGTCAGTGTGTGGAAATATAATACATCCGCCCAGTTACATCTGATCAATGCATCAGATGATGTGGTATATGGAACTATTATGGCCGAGAGAATGCTTAAGCAGAATGAATATTTAGATGAAGCCTATAATCTTATGGCGGCTGCGAGGTATTATGAAGGTGATATAGCCGGGTTTGATACATTTCAGACGAAGGCTGTTGAGCTGGCGCCGTATCATTATAAGTATTATCTGGATTATATAGATATAATGCATTATGCAGCTACGGAATTCCTTAAAGCAGGAGACAGGGATTCTGCATTGATATGTTATAACGGCATGGTGGATATGAAGGACAGGATGGCATCGCTTAAGGAGCGAACCAGTCCGATAGCATACTATTTCGACTGGCAGCCTTTAACGGAATATCCACAGGAGTACCTTGATGAAATCAATGATATAGAAAATCAGCTATTTTAATGTTTTATCATGAAATCAACTGTGCTATAATTAATTCTATTCTGGAAATGGAGGGTTACGGGTGTGAACAAAAGATTTGGACTTGGATACAGAATTCTTGCAATAATAATCGTTATTGGCCTGGTTTTTACATTTGATTCAATGGCTTATGCTTCTGCAACAGTTGTAAAAAGCGGAGTAATCAGGAACTTAACAGATTATGATGATCAGGGTGAGGCGGTTTATGGAACTGTAAACTGGACGCTCTGGAGTGATGGTCGATTAAATCTGTCAGGTAATGGAATCATTGAGAATAATGATAAATTTGATTATAACGAAGATGATTTTCGTACTGAATTCGGCAGGGCTCTGAGAGAAACAAAGAAGCTGGATATTAGTAAAGGAGTTAAATTCGACAGGTACTGTGGTGTATTCTCTAATCTTCCTGAATTGGAGGAAGTGACTATCGCAGATGCCGGTACTGAACTTACTTCGGGACTTTTTGAATATAATGAGAATCTGATGAAGGTTGTTCTTCCTGATGGATATAAGTCTATTCCGGCTTATTGTTTTGAAGGGTGCAAGAAGCTGTCAGATGTTAATATAACTGATTCTGTTGAAAATATATATGATTGTGCGTTTTTTTGCTGCCCGATTAAAAAACTGAATTTAAAACATATTAAAACTCTGGGTTATTGTGCTTTTGCCAATAATTCGGCTCTTACTTCTGTTACACTTCCTAATTCAATTACCGAGGTTGCTTATTCATTCGCAAATGATAATAAGCTTGCTGATATAGTACTTGAATCAGGAGTAAAGATTTCAGCTATCTGCGGCAGAGGTTATCAGGGTGCTTTTTCAAGAACTGCCTGGGAGGAAAATCAGGACGGTAACCTTTATATAGGCAATGGATATTATGGATATAAGGGCGATCTTGATGAGAATTCAACTCTTGAGATTAAAGAGGGTACAAGTGGAATATGCCAATATGCTTTTTCAGGTATAAAAGTCAGGAATCTTAAACTTCCTACAACTATTACGGATTTCGGTGACCATCCATTTACAACAGATAATGAAGAATTCTACATTAAGAATGACTGGATTGGCAGGTATGGTTATAAGATAAAGACCAGCATTGAGAATATTCTTATTCCAAGTAAGGTGGCAGATGTTGAGTATAATGTAGTCAGATATACAGGCGTGAAGAACATTTTTGCCATGAGCGGAACCAGACTGGCTGAACAAATTGCAGAGAATCCCGGTGGTGCAAACTTCTATCCTTTGGATAAGTCCATACTTCAGATGAATGTTGATAATAAGGATATGGCGGTAGGAGAAGCCAGAACGGCTGGCGTAAATATTATTTATGGTTCTATTTCTACTGATTTCAGTGCATTTGTTGAATGGAGTTCTTCTGATCCGAATGTAATAACAGTAGATAAGAACGGAATAATAAGTGCAGTAGGAAGTGGAACTGCTAATGTAATAGCAAGTCTTCCATACATGAATTCTCAGGCCGTGGTTGCTATCAATGTGCCTGGAGATAAGACACCAGAGGCTCCGACTGAAGCTCCGACGGTAGCAGCGGTGGAAACACCTTCTGATGTTAAGATAGGCGATGTCGTTAAGGAAGATTCCGGAAAGTTCACCTGTAAGGTTACCGGAAAGAATACGGTATCTATCAATAAATATAACAAGAAGGGCACAAAAGTTGTAATACCTGCTAAGGTTCGGATTAAGAAAAAAACCTTCAAGGTTACAGCTATATCAAATAATGCATTCAAGGGTAAGAAGAAGCTGAAGACCATTATCATAGGTAAGAATATTACCCGAATCGGAGGAGGAGCCTTCAGCGGCTGTAAGGGTATTACCAAGATCATTATTAAGTCTAAGAAGATTAAGAAGATTGGAAAGAATGCATTCAAGGGTATCGGAAAGAAAGCAATAATCAAAATACCTAAGAATAAGAAGAAGATTTATAAGAAGCTTCTGAAAAAATCAAAGTTAGGTGGCAGTGTTAAGGTTAAATAACATGACACACTGAAATTGGAGAGAAATGGCGTGCACTTTGGTAAGGTGCACGCTTTCTTTTTGATACAGAGTATGATATAATGTGGACTATTCTTGTGAGGGAGGTTTTATACAAATGAAAGGAAGGTTTAATTTAGGATATAAAATCCTGTCGGTCCTGCTTATTTTGGGACTTGTTTTTTCTTTTGATTCAATGGCTTATGCTGATGCAACCATTGAGAAACAAGGAAAAATAGAACATTTAATGGGTTACGAAGATGATAATCCGGTTTATGAGACTATTGAATGGGAGTACTATAGTGATGGTGAGCTTGTAATATCCGGCCCCGGTACGCTTAATAGTTCCGACAAACTATATGATAATTCCGAAGAAGAACTTAGTGAATTCGGAGTGGCTATTAATGCTGCGAAGATAATTGTTCTTAATAATGGTGTACAGATTGAACAGGAGAATCGGAATAGGACTATATTTACAGGTCTGACTAATATGGAAGAATTAGTCATAGCTAGCAATAATACCAATCTTTATGAAAAAATGTTTAGGGGAATCACAAGTCTGAAGAAAGTAACTCTTCCCGATGGAATTACGTTAATCCCGGAAAGTTGTTTTGAAGGCTGCACTAGTCTGTCTGAGGTAAATATTCCCGATTCTGTGACGGAAATAGGAGATTTTGCATTTTATGAATGCCCTATCAAAACTCTTGATCTGAAAAATGCTCAGTCTTTAGGATTGTTTGCTTTTGGAAAAAATAAAGCTATTACTTCTGTTACAATTCCTAAGTCAATTACAGAGGCAGAATATGTATTTGGAAATGACACCAAACTGGCTGATATTATTATTGAATCCGGAACCAAAGTTTCTTTACTTAACGGAGATGGGGCTCAGGGGATTTTTGCAGAAACAGCCTGGAAGAAAAATCAGAAAGGTGAAATGTATCTTGGCGATGGATATTACGGCTATAGAGGTAAAATTGATCCCAACTCCACCCTTGAGATAAAAAAAGGTACCAAAGGGATTTTCAAATATGCATTTATGAATTTGAAGGTTAAGAATCTTAAACTTCCTTCAACAATTACAGATTTCGGAACAGATCCTTTTATGTCCGTTAGAGACGAAGTGTGGATGGAAGAGTGCAAAGAGTACGGCAGGGATTATGAAAAAGAAACCGACATTGAGAATATACTGATTCCTTTTAGGAACTTTGAAGTTACAAGGAATGTGCTTCGTTATGTGGTGAGCGGTAATATCTTTGCTATGAGTGGTACGACGCTTGCTGAAAAGATTGAAGAAAACCCGGGAGAGGCTACATTCTACCCTCTGGATATGTCCGAGCTTCAGATGAATACTGAAGATAATGATATGGAAATAGGAGATACCAGACAGGCTTCAGTTAAAATTAATTATGAAGAGAACTCTACAGATTTCAGCGCATTTGTTGAATGGAGTTCTTCTGATACAAGAGTATTAACCGTTGATAAAGATGGTGTTATCACTGCAGTAGGTGGTGGAGATGCAACAGTAACCGCAAGTCTGCCATATATGGAATCTAAGGCTGAGATATCTATACATGTTC
>CACZPG010000138.1 GCA_902782965.1 uncultured Lachnospiraceae bacterium | reverse complement strand
TAATGTCAGGCAGTTTCTTAAGCTCATCAAGACTTAGCTCAACTATTCTGACATGGGAATCCTTCGGAATATTTCCAACCCTTGCCGAGCCCTTTCTGCATATAGCAAGAACATTTATATCATTTGCAATCATTTCATTAATCAGGGCAATTCCTATAGCTCCTGTAGGACCGGTGATTATAGCACTCTTCATATCTATTCCTCATATGACATAAATATATCAGACATTAAAAATACTATCGGTAATAAAGGTAACTTCAGAAGTTTTCTTGGAAGCAGCCTTGAAATCAGCGTACATATCCTTGATTTCTTCATTCAGTTCATCCCATTTATTATCCGGATTCAGAGATGGCAGGGATGCATCAGCATAACTCTCATTATACTTGGTTTTAAAACCATCAAAACCTGCAATATTGATATTCTCTGCCTCTATTTTATCCATGAATCTCAGGCAGCAGAGAGCTGCATTATCAAAATGCTCCCATCCCCTCTTAATTGCACTATTATAATTAATGATAAATTCATCCTCTGAAGGTTTTACTTTTATATTTGACAACACTATTCTCTTAGTCTTAGAGAACTGCTCACGATAAACCTGTGAAGCATAATCATATCTGGCATGATTTACGAAGAATACATAATCGTAATCATATTCAGGCAGAAGTGCATTAACTCCAATGATAACAGGATTCTCATCTTTAATGAATTTATCAATTTCATCTTTCTTCTCATAAAGAGATTTTCCCGGACATAGAAGTAATACTTTCCTATCCTTAAGACTTTCCTTAATGGTATTTACTGCCTCATCATCATCTACTATTCTGCTCTGATTCTCTATATACTTCTCCTCAAGAAGATCATAATCATATTTACGTCTGTCTTCCTGAGATAGAGATTCGATAATGTTTCTCATATCTTTGGCATTTGTTCTATGGTTGTTCAGAAGATATGCAATATTATTAACATGACACTGATACATACCCGCAATGAAGTATGGAGTTGAATAACCCCAGGTATATTTCTCAATAAATTCCTGCATATATACATCAATGGCATCCATTATTGAATCAACATCATAGTTACCATTATGTTTTCTGTTCAGATAACTGGCAACAAGCTCTGTAGTCGCATTACCTGCTCCTCGTCCCATGCCACACAGAGTAGCATCAGCCACACAAGAACGACCGGATTTAACTAGCATTTCAATGAAATGCATAGTCAGAGAGAATGCCAGCTGCTGGTTATTATGCGCATGAAAACCTATCTTGATCTCCGGATCAAGCTTACTGTCAAGTCTGCTTACAATCCTGTCTACATCCTCCTCGAACATGGCACCAAAAGTATCTACTACTGATACTGATACCGGTTTGAATTTATTCATGCATTCAGCCAAATCATCTAAATCTTCATCTGAATATGCCAGAGTATTAGCAGCCTGAAAATACACCTGATAACCCTTTGCTCTTATTCTTTCACCTACCTCTATGCCTTCCTTATGCTTTCCATGAGGAAAAACAACTCTGACCGCATCTATAGATTTTCCATCATATTGAGGAAGTACATCTGTATCATATCGATCCCAATCAATCATGACAACATATGTAACATTGGGTTTCTTCTCAATAAGATACTGTTCTAAGTCAGATGGAACATGATAGAATGATGTTCCATACTCATGTTCTTTGTCCTTAAGCCAGCCACACTCAATTATTTCGGCGTTGGCACTTTGCATTTTCTTAATAATACCTTTTATTGCCGCAGCCCCGAAATGTGATTCTGTAATATACGCGCCATCTCTCAAAGTACAATCAAGTAGTTCTATTCCTTTCATTCTGGAATCTCCTTCTTATAATAATTGTATAATCCATCAAGTGTATCATTCTCAGAAAGAATCACTTCTATTCCATCAATCAATTTATAATCTTCAATGATACGCTCACGAATCATGTCAAATCTTTGTGCTATACCCCCTGAGAAGAATATTCTCTTTACAGATATATCACTCTTAACTCTTTCAGAAGCAGCCTTAAAATTCTCTGCCATCTGACTAAATACACCTTCAAAAAGATTCCCCACCGTAAATCCATATTCAGGAATCTCTTCTATATTACCCTTGGAGTGATGAGTGATCGCGTTCTCAAAGAAACTCAGATCACATTTGATTCCACTTCCTTCAGAAGCCCCATAAGCCTGTAACACTCCACGCCATATTTCATCATCTGATTTATTAATACCATAAACGTTAAGAACATCCTTAATAAATCGAATATATACATTCATTGCTCTACCGGATGGAAGATGCGGAACAGTCTTCAGATATTTTCCAAAGAAATATGGTCTTATCTGATAATTATCCCCAAATTCAGGCTTATCTGTCAATGTGCTGACCTGGGCACCTGTTCCTAAATTAAATGAAATATCACCCAGTTCACTAAATCCTGCCCCCAGAAGTGCAGCCTGCTGATCACCCAATGCAGGAAGTACATGATAACTGACACCATCAAGTTCAAAACTCTTACCCTCAGTCCCAACAGGCGGATAATTAATCATCCTGTTATTCTCGGATGCTGCAGCACATAACCTGCTGTTCCAGTCTCCCGTTACAACATCATATAAACCTGTAGCAGCAGCATTACTAGGATGTGAGAAAGGAATTGATCCTGATAAACATGTAATTATATAATCACCTAATGTAAATAAATAGAACTCTTTATCTATCTTATCCAGATAATGACTTCTGGATAAGTATAATAGATTTACACTTGGAAGTCCGGATCTTAGCGGCATTCCGGATTTTCTGATATCTTCCTTATATTCGTCAGCTGAAAGGATTTCAACAGAAGTCTTTCCGTCTATCTCAATACTTCCCCATTCTTTCTGCCAGGAAATATAATCCGTAATGGGCATGCCCGCCTTATCAGCCAGCAGGAAACCGTGCATTTCATTTGATACGCATAAACCGGCTTCCGTTATATCTGATGATAATTCCTTAAGGAGTTTTCTGACTACTGCCATCAAGGCATTAATCTGAACACACTCATCTAATTCAGCTTCGTTATTAACTGCAGGCGAAGCGTACTTTACATTCTTCTTCTGTACTCCATCTACAAAAAGAGCTCCTTTAACAAAACTTGCACCGCAATCAATTGTTATAATATTCATGAGTCTCCCTCAGATAATCCATAAACAAACTCTTCAGCTTCTCATCTATTTCCATAGCATACACTATAAGATGACTCGGACCATCAAGCATGGCAAAATTCATAGTATTTCCTTTTACCTTCTTATCGGTCTTGATTATCTCAAACATTTCATCAGGATTATCAATCACAACCTCTTCCGTCAGAAATGAATTCTTTATCAAGCTCTTAATGTCAAGATAATAATCTTCACCTATAAGACCCTCTTTGACAGCAATGTAATTAACTACATCAATCCCCCAGATAACACCCTTGCCATGAGGAATTTCGTTATGAGTATATGCCTCAAGTGCATGACCAAAGGTGTGTCCGTAATTTAGAACCCTTCTGAGATCTGATTCGAATTCATCCTCTTCGATAATAGTTTTCTTGACCATAAGGCCCTTATATAAATATTCATCTATTCTGTCACAAGGAATAAAACTTTCCTCACTCTTCAGCTCATCGTAGAAATCAGCATCACTTGTAAGTGAGAACTTAAGTATCTCGCCCCATCCGTTCAGATAATCATCCTTGCTTAAGGTATTGATAAATGCCGTATCAATAAAAATCTTCTTAGGAGGATAGAAAACTCCTATCTGATTCTTATACTGTCCGAAGTTAATACCACACTTTCCACCAATGCATGAGTCACTCATTGAGAGAAGTGTTGTGGGGAAGAAATACCAGTTAACATTTCTTAAATACAGATTGCTTGCAATGGTTGTAACATCCTGAGTGATTCCGCCACCAAAGCATACAACATTCCAGTTCTTTCTAAGTCCTAAACTCTGAAAGAATTTCATGATATCCATTACCGAATCCATGTTCTTCTTATGTTCAACAGCTTCCATAAGATAGATTTTATCACTATCGAGACATGCAAATTTAGCTTTATAAATATTATAAACATTTGCATCAATTACATATGCCGTGGTATCAGCAAAACCTTTGATAACCACTTCAAAATCATCAACAAAATCTACCTCGTAGTCATATAAACTCGATTTAATTGGAATATTATTCATTACTTGCCCTCCATAAATTATTATCTACATAAAAAACCACCGTCTACAGCTAAATTCTGTCCGGTGATACTTCTGTTCTTATCAGAACATAGAAACGCTGCAGCATTTGCTATTTCCTCGGACTCCTGAAATCTTCCTGTTGGTATCTTCTTACTGATTTCAACTATATCTTCATCTGACAGATTCTTCCTGGTCATATCAGTCATCACATACCCGGGAGCCACTTCATTTATAAGGATATTAAATGGAGCCAGTTCCAAAGCCAGCGTCTTGCATAATCCGTTTAAGGCGTTTTTGGATGATGAATATGCTATTCTCTCTTCTCTTGACACTATAGAGTATAAAGAAGAAACCAATAGTATTCTTCCCCATTTATTATCCTTCATATAACCTGCAAATGCCTTGATAAGCATTAATGCTGATGTATAATTCACTTGAAACACTCTGTGGATAATCTCTTCATTGATATCATTTATACCTGCAAGTTCGTTAATTCCCGCAGAGTGAATAAAAATGTCGCACTTAGTTTCATTATTACTAATATAATTTCTAATACTTTCTGAATCTGACAGATCCAATTCAGACCTTGAAGGCGCTATTACTTTGGCGCCTTCAGCTTCTAAAACTTCACAGATTGACCTGCCGATTCCCCGGCTTCCACCGGTTACAAATGCAACCTTGCCATTAAATCCATAATCCATAAAATCACCCATCTGCGTACTAATCGCTTATCTTCTTATTCGCTTCGTATTCATCCCTTGGAAGGAACGGGAACATATCATCCAGTTCAGGGGATACTATGGTTCCGTCAGGCATAACCTTTGATGACAGCTTAGGTTCAAAATTCTGTTCTATATCCAGCACAACCTCACAGAATACAGGACCTTCTCTATCAATTACACTCTTTACAGTCTCTGCTGCCTTATCAATATTATCAATTCTATAGAATGGAATACCATAAGCATTTGAAATCTTCTCAGCGTCAGGGAAACTGATACCATTATCGCTGCTGACACCTACCAGAGGTTCTCCTTTGAATAGATTGGTCTGAGTCTGACGAATGGAATGATATCCTGAATTATTAAAATATATCAGTTTAATATTCAGATTATTATGAACCATCGTCTGAAGCTCCTGCATATTCATCTGGAAGCTTCCGTCTCCGTCTATACATACAACTCGTTTTCCCTTAAGAGCCACAGCGGCACCAATAGCCGCCGGGAATCCGTAACCCATTGCAGCACATCCTGAATTGGTAAACAGTCTCTGATCCTTCTTAATATCGCAAGACTGAAATGCACATACACATGCAGATCCGTTTCCACAGACAACCACTTCATCCTCTGCAAAAACCTTATATGCTTCAGTAATAAAGGCATATGGATTTACCGGAGTCTTCTTCTGATAATATTCAGGTTTTGTAGCCGGATATTTATCATTAATATCCTTAGCCCATTTAAGCCATTTCTTATGATCGTCATTATCAGCCTGATAATCTGATACGGCAATAGATTTCATTACATCTTTTACATCAGCATGTATTGGCATATCTATATTAATTGTTGGTTTCTTCAGCTCATTAGCATCAATATCGACTGCAATCTTATAAGCATCCTTTGCAAACTGATGCTTATTATAGCTGATAATTCTGATATTCATTCTACAACCCAGCGAAATAAGAAGGTCACTGTTCTGAATAACAAAATTACCGCCCCTGGTTCCCACTGTACTTGGTTTTCCACAGAAATAAGGACTGTCACAAGGAACAAGATCATGAGCATTCCATGCTGTAACTACCGGAATCTTAAGCTTATCTATGCACTGTAACAATTCTTCCTTCGCGTCGCCGACTCTTACCCCGGTACCCACAAGAATTACAGGCCGTTTAGCCTTTTCTATCTTCTCAATTATCTTGGCGGTATTACTCTCGTCATAAACCGGATTTTCAGGAGTATCAAGTTCCTTAGGATCAAATCCCTCTAATTCATCAGTTTCAATTATAGCCGCCTGAACATCAAGAGGAATATCAAGCCAGACAGGTCCGGGACGACCATTCAGCGCCAGATAAAGCGCTTTCTCCAGATGATATCTGATTTCATTCGGTTCAGTAACCATGACTGCATATTTAGTCATTGGAGCAACTGATTTCACAATATAATATTCCTGATCACCCAGCTGTCTTAATTTAACATCCGTAGACCATACGGTGGTTTCTCTCTTAACCTGTCCTGAAAGGACAAACATCGGAATTGAATCCAGCCAGCCTCCAAGCACGCCGGTTATAGCATTTGTGCCACCGGGACCACTAGTAACACAAGTCACAGCAATCTTTCCGGTAAGTCTTGCATAACCTTCTGCTGCGATTGCAGAAGCCTGCTCATGATGATTATAAACACATTTCAATTCAGGCTTATGTCCCAAGGCATCATTAAGATGCATCGCACCTCCACCTGTTACGGTAAATACATGTTCAATTCCGTTTTTTACCAAAAAATCAGCGATATATTTAGAAAGCTTAATCTTCATCTCTACGTCCTTTTTTGCTCCTGCATGCAAGCATGCTCGCAATTGTTTTTATTTTTTTATATATACCTATTTGCAGCGAAAAAATCATTCGGAAATTCGTGCTTCGCACTCTCCCTCTGCTTTCGCAGAGTATTTCCTCATGTTTTTTCAAATCCTGCTTTGCAGGATTTATAAAAACTAAATATGTTTTGCATACACCTGCAAGCAGGCATGCAACATATTTAGTTTTTAACTGCAAATACTATCTTCTTTATCATGAAGTCTATCATTTCGTCGGTCATACCCGGGTATACTCCGATCCAGAAGGTATCTGTCATAATCTGATCTGTAACATGGAGATCACCAACCACTCTGTAACCTTCTCCAGAAGCTTTCATATCAGCGAAGCATGGCTGCTTAACCATATTTCCTCCGAAGAGCATACGTGTCTGAACGCCTTCTGACTCCAGATACTGAACTACCTTGTTCTTCTCAACTCCCTCGCGGCATGTAATGAGGAATCCGAACCAGCTTGGATCTGAATTAGGACATGCTTCAGGCAGTATAAGTTTATCTTCTACCTCTTTAAGACCTGCCTTTAATCTGTCGAAATTATGCTTTCTTCTCTCTACAAAGGAAGGGAATTTCTTAAGCTGTGCACAACCGATAGCAGCCTGCATATCTGTAGCTTTAAGATTATATCCGAAATGTGAATAAACATATTTATGGTCATATCCGAAAGGAAGTTCTCCATACTGTCCATCAAATCTGTGACCACACATATTGTCACGTCCTGATACGCATATACAGTCACGTCCCCAGTCTCTAAGAGATTTAACAATCTTTGCAAGCTTAGGATCATTAGTATATACAGCTCCACCTTCACCCATTGTCATATGATGTGGTGGATAGAAGCTGGAGGTACCTATATCTCCGATAGTACCGGTAAGCTTAGTTTCACCATCTATAGTATAGGTTGAACCGAGAGCATCACAATTGTCCTCAACAAGCCAGAGGTTATGCTTATCACAGAAATCCTTAACAGCCTTAAGGTCAAACGGATTACCAAGGGTATGTGCCAGCATAACGGCCTTTGTCTTATCTGAAAGGGCATCCTCAAGCTGAGTAACATCTATATTATACTGAGGGATGTTCATATCCACGAATACCGGAACTGCACCATACTGAATTATGGCAGCTATTGTAGTAGGGAAACCTGCTGCAACTGTAATTACTTCATCGCCTCTTTCAATTTTCCTGTCACCAAGAAGTGGTGATGTAAGCGCCATGAATGCAAGCAGATTCGCAGATGAACCTGAATTAACAAGTGCACAGAATCTTGTACCGAGATACTTAGCGAATTCCTTCTCGAATTCCTCTGTATATCTTCCTGAAGTAAGCCAGAACTCAAGTGATGAATCTACGAGGTTAACCATCTCATCATGATCATATACTCTTGATGCATATGGAATTCTGTCTCCTTCCTTATATTCCTTCTTCTGATGATACTTATCACAGTACTCTGCTACGAGACCGAGTATCTCCTGTCTTGCTTCTGATTCTGATTTGTTCTCGAACATATTTTTTCTCCTATATATTATTTTATTCTTAAATGAATTTATATTATGAATTCCGGATTACCACTTCTTCCATGGTGCCTTTCCCTGATCAAGCATTTTCTCGAGAATATCCTTCTCTCGTTTTGTATCCATACACTGCCAGAATCCGTTATGCTTATATGACATAAGCTCTCCCTCTTCAGCCACACGTTCTAAAGGTTCACGCTCAAATACAGTCTGATCCCCCTCAATATAATCAAAAATCTTAGGTTCCAAAACCATATAGCCTGCATTGATTGGTGCACCATCATTAGAATTCTTCTCTCTGAAGGAATGAACAGCATTATCACCACCTATTTCAAGGATTCCCTTCTGCTGTTCCATCATTACAGCAGTTAAAGTAGCTATTTTACCGTGTTCCTGATGATACTCCAAAAGCTTCTTGATATCTACATCACAAACACCATCGCCATAAGTCATCATAAAGGTCTCATCTCCAATATATGGCTGGATTCTCTTGATACGACCTCCCGTCATCGTATGAAGTCCGGTATCAACCACTGTAACCTTCCATGGTTCAGAATGCTGATTATGAACTATCATTTTATTACCTTCAGTAAAGTCAAATGTAATATCTGACGTATGAAGAAAATAATCAGCAAACCACTCTTTAATTACATGCTGTTTATAACCGGCACAAATAACAAATTCATTAAATCCATAGTAAGAGTATTCTTTCATTATATGCCAAAGAATAGGCTTTCCGCCTATCTCTATCATTGGTTTCGGTTTATATTCAGATTCCTCAGATATTCTTGTACCAAATCCTCCAGCTAACAATACAACCTTCATAAATATTCTCCTTTACAAAATAAAATACCAATCTATATTCTATCATACACCCCTTTTTTGTCAATTATTGAAATTGCTTAAAGAATCTATCGTTTCTGCCCCTTCAAACGTCTTATTTCCTATATAGACCAGCTTGCATCCGGCAGCCTTTCCTGCCATCATGTCTATCTCACTGTCACCTACCATATATGACTCTGAAATATCTATATTAAAGTCTTCAGCAGCCTTAAATATCATTCCCGGTTTCGGCTTTCTGCATTCGCAGTCAAATTTCAGTTCCGGTATCTCACCGTCAAACCCTTTATCAGGATGATGCGGACAGTAATATAATGCATCAATATAAGCTCCCTGCTCTCCCAGCAGACGTTCCATTTTATTATGTATTTCTTCCAGTTCTTCAACCGTGACCTCGCCTCTTGCAATAACCGGCTGATTTGTTATTACTATTGCCAGGAAGCCGGACTCGTTAATTCGTCTGACAGCCTCAGCTGCCCCGGGAAGAAGCTCAAAATCATCAATATTTCTCAAAAAGCCCACATATTTATTAATTGTACCATCTCTATCCAGAAAAACCGCTTTTTGCTTGTTCTTTAGGTTCTTTGCCTGAATCACTCCGTTTTCGCAATCTCTGCATACCGCCTCATATCTGTCCGGAGTCCCCATATCCTTTACATATTCCGGACTATCATATACGTACATTTTCCCTGTACCGGCTAACGGCTTCAGAATCTGTCGATCCAGATCCACCTTCTCAGTATCAGGTCTGTTTTCCAGCACCTTCGGAGAAATGACATGCAGACCTGCATTGACCCTGTTTTTATAATTCACAGGCCTTTCATCTTCTTTGGCAAGCCATCTGGTCACCCTGCCCTGTTCATCTGCCATAACCAGACCACTGTCATAGGGATGACTGTTGGGATGAGTAAAAAGTGTCACAAGCGCTCCGCTATTCTTATGTGCATTGACAAATCTGCTAAAATCAACATCAAACATCGCATCGGCATTCAGCAGCAGAAAATCTTCAGTCAGAGTATCCTTTAGCTCAAAAAGCGCCCCGGCATTTCCCAGAGGAGTTACTTCGTTAAAATATTCAATATTTACGCCAAAGCTCTTTCCTGTAACCGGAGAAATCTTACTACCGTCCCCAAAATAGTCCATAATAATACTTCCCAGATGACTTACAGTAATTATAATATCTGTAAAGCCCTGGCTTCGAAGGCATTCTATTTCTCTTTCCAGTACAGGAATACCGCATACTTTTATCATAGGTTTAGGTATATCACTTGCCACAGATGATATCCTCGTACCCTTTCCACCTGCCATTATTACTATTTTCAAATCAGTTCCTCTTTCTGTTCTTATCTGTTTCTATTTATGGTTAAAATCTTACAGACTATCTCTTAAGAATATTACTTAATCTTTTTTCTTAAACTTATTTCTTATTCTTATTTGTTATTGTCCTTAGTGGCTTGGTTATCTTCCAGGATTTCGAGTTAAGAATCTCTTTTCGTTCCTTCTCGGATTTCTCCAGCTTCTCTTCTAATTTCTCAACCCTTCGGGTCAGCTCCGTATTTTCCATATTCAAGGTATGTGTCTTGGTTTCATAATCGAATCTGGATAAATATCTCCCATTAATAACCCTGTTAAGGGTCTGGATCAGATCAAATATATCGTATTTAGAAATGGATTCGAATCTATCTACATCAGAGAAATTCTCGGTATAACTCCTGATATAATCAAAGACAAGATTCATGTCCATCTTTACTTCATCTTCAGTATATTCAAACTGTCTTGCACTCAGATAATCAATAAAGCAGGGTGAAGGTCCAAAAAGAAATACACTGTCAACATGACTGTCCGGAAGAATATTGAAATGGGCATCTACGTAATAAGCATCCAGTTTTCTCATTTCATTGATCATATACTGTGGAAGAAGATAACTGTTAAGTGACCTTCTGAGAATTGTCAGATGTGTCCCCGGCTTACAGAACAACGCAAGATGAGACAAGGTACCCTCAGAACATATTACATCATCTGCACCCTTCATATACGCAATCTGTTCCTCTATAGAGTATTGCTGAGGAGATATAACTTCATATCCTCTCTTCCTGAAGAATTCTTCTAAATACTGCTCATTAATTCCGTCGTTGGCTCCATCATATCTCACAAAGTTACGTCTTGTAAGATATAGTTTCCTGCTGCCCTTCTCCTCTACTGAAGACATCATCTTATCATAGATAATGTTAAACTTATCATGATAATTACTGAATAATATAAATGCCTGTTCAGGAATGAATACATTTCTGAACTGAGCCGGCTTATCAATTATTAATACCCGATCCTTATCGATTCCAAGAAGTCTGAAGAAGTCATCGAAATATTCCTTTGACTCAGGAAGAATGACAAATGCAATTCTTAAGTTACTCTGCTTTCCTTCAACCACATACCAGAGTCTGGACATTGTTTCAATCATCATGTGTCCAAACCTTCGTGCAGTCGGAAAGATAACTCCACCGAAAATCACATCCTCATCATATTTAATGATTTCATCAGGATTAACTCTATAGGAGGACAGCACCGTCATATTGGTCTGTTTATCAAATTTCCTTTTTAATCCGGCAACAAAATTGAAATCCTTATCACAGACTCCTCCCTCAAAAATCGCATCACGGCTATGTAATTCCATTTCTCTGAGAGGTAGAATTATACCATCCTTTAATTCATCAACCTTTAGATCATTCTCAATTCTTCCATTAACTGTGGCTTTCTCAACATATCTGAAGTCACAATCTGAGTACAGGAAGGATCTGGATAATAAAGAATTAAAAAGCTCTACTCTGCTGTCACACTTATTCTTAGCTTTCTGCAATTCTTCATCACTGATTTCCCCTTGTTTCATCGAGAAAACCTGAATACCGGTAATATAATTCTCCGGATCACTATATTCTCCACAAAGCTTTCCATCAGAATAATAATCTGTCCAGCCGGTTTTATTCAGATATACTCTGTAATAAAGGGAAATGCCCTCATTTTCAATCTTCAAACTAATGAAATAAGCAGTTTTATCCTCAAATCTGAAGGTCTTTCCGTCTCTGACATATAAATCATCACTGAGCTTTATATCTGAATCCTCATTTGCTCCAGCGGATTTCTGCTTATTCTGATTAATAAGATTTCTTACAGATTCTATGGATTCTTCTTCCAGAATACTTCCCATAAAATATCTGACATCCAGATCAGGCGCAGCAAAATTAAAAGCCATCAGGCTTTTGCCTTTACAAACAACCGGATCGTATTCGTTTCTGAATGCTGTCCATCCTATTTCTTTAAATCTGTATCTGCAGGTTATCATATACACCTCTATTTATACAAAAGTTCATTCTTATAATACTTTGAATTCTTCATTAATTCAACATTCAGCTTATCATTCCCCAGAGCCTCAACCAGTGTTGGTGTTTCAGAATACAGATTAACACCCAGCCCCAGTCGGTCTCCTTCGATTTCGACTCCCAGTGCCGCAAGAGTTGTCGGATAGAGATCCAGTGTACTGTAGCTTCTTCCGGTACCATTATAAGATACGCCCGGCGCCGGATTTATAATTACCGTATAGGTCTTTCTGTCAAAGCCGCCCAGGCCATTATTACCAATATACATGGAATCCGGCAGTAAATGGTCACCACAAAGAACGATTGTTGTATTCTCATAGAAATCCTGCTGCTGAACCCATCTTACAAATTCTGATACCTGACGGCTGGCACAGGCAAGCACATTACTATATTGGTCAGGATACTTATCCTCACAAAGCTCACATTTGTATCCACCGGTCGCATGGGTATCCACGGTTAATAATGTAAGATTAAACGGCGACTGCATTGCCGAGAACTTCATCAGATCTTCTTTGGCAAATTCAAAAAGCTTCTCATCCTCAAATCCCCACCAGACTTTATAATCCTTAGGTATCCTTCCCTTTTCCTTAGCCGAATCAAAATCTTCTATTCTATAGTCACCATGTCCCCTGAAATATGACGAACGGCCGGCAAAGCCTCCCTTAGAACCGATCAGGAGTTCCTGATTATATCCTTCCGCATTCAGAATATCTCCTATAGTCCAGGCACCGGGAAGGTAATTATTCTCTGATTCCCAATTTCCGTTCAGGGTATCACCATCTACCAGATTCTCATTTATCGGAACACCTGCAGTCTGTGCAGCCATTCCACCCATTGTATAGGTAGCTCCCATCACGTGATAAGCTCCATTAAGGGTTCCATCCCCTGAGAAGGTATCTCCTTCAGAAGCGATTTCTGTAAGCTCGGGTATAATGTTCTCTGTCATCCCTCCGCCTGAAGCAGTATCAGCGAATGAAGTCTCCATAGACTCAACAAAAATGTAGATCAGATTTCTCTTTTTCTCCGGAAATGTTAGTTCTACATTTCTTCCGTCTGCATAATATTCCTCATATAATGTAGTACTCTCATGAGTATATTTATAATAATCAATGACAGAGTAATGAGTAATGAACCTATAGACAGCACTAAAAGCCAGCAGAAATCCCATCATATATATGATCGGTATAAACCCTTTGTGAAATCCCTTTCTACTGAAAATCAGATAGAGAAGGAGTGTCACGAGTATACTTCCGCATACTATAACCACACCCTTAACTATATCTGAAGTATAGGAAGAAATATCAGTACCATCGAGAGGTGTATGAAGATGATAAATAAGCTGACCAATAGGAATCTGACCGAAATTCTTCTCGAAGAAACCTACTACATAAATCAGCAGAACACCTATCGTAAGAATCAACAGGGATATAATATACAGAATTCTTCTTCCGATTTTCTTCTCGCCGGTTTTATTTTCCTTATCTCTAAATATTGCAATCTGTATAACACTAATAATCGCAAAAAGAAGAAATATCACGAAATACGAAGCCTTGTTTAAAATAAAATAATAATAGTAAAGCTTCTCAGAAAAAGCCTTATTAAGATAAATCCTGGGATTATCTTTCTTGGATTTACATACTATTCCTTCTTCTTTAAATTTCTTCTTTAATCCCTTTGTTTTCTCTACGTACTTTTCGAGATCTTTACCCTCGACAGAAAAAACCGAATGTTCATTATATGTAAGTTCTAATTTGCTGACAGTAAAGTCCGTCTTCATATTAAAGGGATCCAGCCTCAGCTTATAGCTTTTGAAATCAATTTCACTAATATCAAAAGCCACTATATTATCAGCAAACATTTCAGTAAGCACGCTGTTGGTATTAAACTTCTCTCCGTCCGGAGCATAGAAAAGCTGCGCGATATTTCTGGTATCAGCATGACTCTCTCCCAAATATACATTAAGCCTCATGCTGTCCTGGGTACGACTAATAAAAATAGTGGCGGTGCACAGCAGCGCCACTATTATAAGGTCTATTAGTACAAAAACGATAGTTTTTACCAGATTATTCCTCATTAATACTAACTCCCTAAATGATACAATAAGATGCCCTCGTTAATCAGATATCCATTTTACGAACCCAGTCAACCATAGCTGTTACGCCTTCTCTTGCAGTAACCTGAGGTTTCCATCCAATTCGAGAATTAATCTTGGTGATATCAGCTACGAAAACTTTCTGATCACTCTGTCTAGGTGGAAGTTCAGTATATTCCATCTTGATTCCCAGAATATCATTAAGCATATCAAATAATTCCAGAAGAGATAAAGACTGTTCCATAGTTCCGCCTATATTATAAGCCTGTCCACAAACCTCATCAGTATGCTCTAAAGCAGTATAATATAAGCTGATCATATCTTCAGCATGAAGAATATCTCTTACCTGCTTTCCATTACCGGAAATTGTAAAAGGCTCACAATCAGGATTCTGATACTTTTCAATAGCCTTTGCAACAAACCAGCCAACCCAGCCCTGATCATAAGTAGCAAACTGTCTGCTTCCATACATTGAAGAATGTCTGAAAACAGTAGCTTTCACTCCGAATATTCTGTAGAAGTCAAGCATATACTGATCAGCCGCTCCCTTTGAACATCCATAAGGTGATCTGAAATCAAGCGGAACGCTTTCATCAAATCCATTAGGAAATTCCTTACATATATATCTTGAAGGAGTTTCCTCATATGTATAATACTCTAAATCTCCATATACCTTATTAGTGGATGAGAAGAAGATTGCAGTTTGTGGGCTGTATTTACGAATAGAATCCAGAACGTTTACCGCTCCCATAGTATTAATTTCAAAATCCTTATATGGATTTGCTATGGAAGTAGTCATAGCCACCTGACCGGCAAGATGAAATACTGCATCAAACTGACCTTCCTTGATAGTTGTTTCAACATCATTCTTATTTCTGGTATCACCATGAATGAAAGTGAATTCTCCCAAAGACTTGAGCCAGTCTCTGTTCTGTGAAGCTCCAAGACGTGACAGGTTATCAAAAACAGTAATGTCATATCCATTTTTGATTCCATATGCAGCCAGGTTACTTCCCAAAAAACCACATCCACCATTTATTAATATTTTCATCACATTTTTCCTCCTTAAAGGGTTTCTTTAATTTGCTCAACCATATTCTTGAGTCCCGTCTTCCAGAATACAGGATCCCAGTCACAAATACCTTTTAATAATTCTGTATCTGCTACACTATCAGGTTCATTCTTCCTCATAGGTACTGCGCCAAAGTTCACTACAGATTTCTTATCAGTTATATCATTTAAATATTCTATTATTTCGGCTATTGTCGGTGCAACCCCCGAACCTACGGGGATTTCATGATAACCGGATAAGTCAGAGTTAATAACAGTTTTAATTGCATAAATAACATCATTAACAGATATTATATCTCTATGCTGGGTTCCCAGAGTAACATTTACCTCTTCCCCTGAAAGCATTTTTCTGATCACTCCCGGCAAGAATCTGTTAACCGGCTCATCTGAACCATAGAACATTTCAAGTTTCATCACAATAAAGTCTATATTCTGTTTCTCAACATAGAACTTTCCGAATTCACTGAATACTTTCTTTGAATATGTATACATGTTCAGATCATCCGGAAGACCTGTTCCAATGGTAACAAATTTCTTCACACCGTTTGCAACAGACATATCAAGTACCTTTAGTGGAAACTCAACATTCGCTTCAATAACATCTCCATAAAGGACTTCGCTTCTGCCATAATTACACACCGCGTTTATTACCATATCGAAATCATTATACTGAAATGCTGTCTCTATTGAATCCAGTGACGCGGGAATAACTCTCACGTTCTGTTTTTTGAAATCTTTCCTCAGCGTCTGATTTCTTACAGTACATACTACCTTGTGCTCATTATCAGCCAGTAGTTCTATGATTTTAGCCCCCAGATACCCGTTTCCACCTAAAACCAAATAATGTAACATACCTATCTCCTACTACTCTTCTTGTAGTCCTTTCTAATCTTCATCAATCTCTTAATAGTCTTCAAATATGACAGAATGAATTTGCCCAAATCTCTCTTGGATTCACCTTCTGCTCTCTTGTTAAAAGATATCGGAACCTCATATGCTATAAATGGCTTGTTATATAAGCTGAGCTTGATAAGTATTTCCTCTACGATATCAAAATTATCACACTCAAGTTTCAGTGCTTTTACCTGATCAGCTCTGTACATTCTAAAACTATCGGATACATCCTTAACCTTCAGAGAGAACAGTATCCTGTAGGTAACATTTAATGCCCAGGACATGAATTTCAGAATGAAATTATTATCTGTATATCCGCCTCTGCAATATCTGGAACCTATAACAAGATCTACTTTCTTATTCTGTATAACTTTATAAAACTTAAGAATCTCCTTAGGGTCATGTGAACCATCAGCATCCATGATAACAATGTAATCTCCGTCAGCCTTGTCAAAACCTGTTCTGATTGCATCACCATAGAGATTGCCATTCTCTCTTGGAATATATCGAGCTTTAAACTTCTCACACACCGCCTTAGTGTCATCCATAGGTTCCATTGTATCTACAACCAGAATCTCATATTCCAGATTTCTGGATTTCATAACCTTATGAATCCTGGGAATTATATTAACCAAGTTCTTTTCTTCCTGATATGCAGGTAATACAATACTAATCATTTCTCTAATCTCCATATATTATTAATTCATTTTTCAGCCAATATAGAAATAAGTGCAGACAAGCATTATCGCAAAAATATAAGCACTTACTATTCTAACCATTATGAGGCCCCTGTCAACAGGCTTTGTCTCATATTTTGACGGATCACTAATGCCGCCAATATCCCTCATCACATAATAACAGCTATACAGAATTAATGCTACCATAACAGAGGATATAAATGTATAAAAATTCTGATTAAGTCTCTGGAAAACAGAAGCTAAAGATATCCCCCCATAACAGTGGCCTGTCAGCAACGGGAAAATACCATAATTAACCATATAATTATCTACATTTGCGGGAAGATATATACATGACATAACACTGACACATATACCTATTCCCCATTCACAATACAGAAGGCTTCGTCTTTCAGTATCTATACCACACGCAAGACATATAAATGGAACCAGCATAATGAACCACTGCGGATGCCACAGTACAAATATAAAGAAGGCCGACATACTGATAAGTGGTATAATAATAGCATATTTCCATCTGTCTTTATCTATAATATTCTTATCAAAGCTCCAAACGCAGAGAATAATGATCACTATAATGAGTAAAGCGGCAAAGCCCACTCCTACATTTAGTCCATTAGCAAACAATCTATTGGTAAAGCCATATACTTCCTTTAACCTGCCTGAAGTAATTGCATATCCCTCATCACCTCTGGTAACAAGAATACCCAACAAAGGAAAGCTTATACCTATAAGCATATACTTTATAATATGGATAATTCTCTTCTCCACCAACAAAACCAATGGTACAAAGAATATGACCGGAAAGCTCTTGAGCATAATAGCCGCCGACATAATAACAGCAAATTTATAGTTCTTATTATTGATATAACAGTTAATTGCCCACTCGATCAATAGAATATACAGTATATCTATCTGACAGAATCCTACTGTTGTATATAGCAGAAGATATGATGAACAATATATAAATGCAGTACGTTTAGATATTGTTTTGTTAGCTGTAATGCTAAAGGTAATTCTATATATAAGATTAGCTGAAAGAAGAAGAAAAACAGCTATAACCAGAGCAAAGTAAGCCAGCGAAGCATTTTGTGGAATTTCTGTACCAATAATCTTCTCTATCCCCCAGACAGGAAGCATCATGATCACCATCGCTATATAAATGAAGATATTATAGAAGGCAGCATCCCTTATTCCAAGGCCTCCATAGCCCCCACTCAAAGCTTTTTCAAGAGCGAATGTATAGAATCCTCCTAACTGCCCATGAATAATCCGTTCAAACAAATCCTTTGCATGTTTAACAGACAGAGCCATATCCCAGCCCTGATGAAAGAATACCGCAAAGGAAATAACTGCAATAATGAGAGGTATTATATCACATAGTGAATAATCCCCATTAAAATATGGTTTTCTTATACAAACGAATAACGCCAGACCAAGGAGTATTGCAAATAGAATCAATACCATCAGATAATATATTCTGGCAGTACAGCCTTCAGAATAGCCATATTGAGTATAGCATAATCCGCCTTCAGCGATTGTACCATCAACATATAAGGCTTCTGCTTCACTCTGACTTTCCACATTGGTTCTTAATGAAGGATTATCCTTAACGTTCGAAATAATCCTAAAGGAATATACATGATTCACATCTAATTTTAATGCTTTATCAAAATAATACCCTTTATAAACATCCCCCTCTCTTGAAACCGGAGAAATGTTCTCATAATATCCCACTTCAGAATTATCTGTAACATCTAATACCTTAATACATAATGGTCTTACAATCTGACCTTCAGTCAATTCATATGCAATACCAATCCCGGTAAAATACTCAAAAGCAGGTACGAATTGCTGTTCGATAACCAGACCTTCTCCATTATCATCATAAAGAGAAATGCTGACAGGTTCACTTGTAGGATTCTTCTCTACTGCATTATAGAAAAGAGGCATTCCTCTTAGAATTCGTGGAGTAACAATATATATTCCACAGGCAATAATAAGACTTATCAATATACAGGCAGCAAATTGAAAATATTTATTTTTAAACATTTTAATATTTGACACAGTCAGCACCTCGTATTAATAAATCTATTCCTCATAGTTTAGCATAAAATCATCCTTCATACTATCAACGCCCTTTTCAAAACCGGCACACTTCAGCAAAATAAAGCCATTCTCATTGACCATTTCACTGAAATACTTCTTATCTATTAATTCACATAAGAATAAGTAAAGTCCGCTTTCCCTGTTCAGATAACCCGGTTCAATCAGGATATAATCATAGTCTTCATAACTCAGAAAGCCTTCAAAATTCTCATAGGAGGCTGTAAGCTGGGCATTTCCCCAGAAAGATACATCCATTTCACTTTCAATCACACATGGGATTCTCTCTATATCCGGATGAGTTCCACAAGCAAAAACCTTGGTAGATTTATCCTTAGTTATAATCTGATAGACCTCATCACAGCCTCGATCTTTCAGATATAGACGGAATATTTCTTCCTGATCAAGAAATCCCTTATTGATCCAATTATTCTCAGAGAAACTGCAGGACCAGTTCCATGTAGCGCAACCGGTCAGAATAACGTTAGCCGCCAGCATTACAGACAAAGCTATCGATATTCCAATTTTGGAAAAAACTCCATCTTCATACATTCCCGATATCAGGATCACAGCACCTACCACTGTAGTGCTGTAGTATAGCATAAAATAATTACCGTCGGGTTTACTTAGAATCCATAATGACAGCAAACATCCCACGAACTCTCCAATAAAAAGCAGCCAGATAAATAATAAAGTTCTGTTCTCTTTAACTCTTTTTATATTATTTCTAATTTCAAATAATCCCCATAATATAACAACTATAATGCATGAAGTACAAAGAGTTGTACCCCAGGCCAGTGCTATATGATCCGTGTCTGCCGAATTCGGTCCGAATAAAAACTCCCTGATTCTGACTAAGGTAAAATCTATAACCTCTCTGCTAAATAAACCTTCAGACCTAAACTGAGATATCTGATTCAACATATATGGGTATTTATCTTCAAATCCCATTAATCTAAAAAGCTTGCCCATTACCGAGCCGGCAGGAATTCCTGTTATCATATAAGTTCTCAGCCACATCAAACCTAATGCAACTATTGACATTCCTATTGGGAACACACTTTTCTTCTCGAAAGCAGGCTTAATTCTATAAACGATCTGTATAAAAATCAATGCAGCAAAAATAGTAGTCGAAAATATGACTGATGTAGGTTTTAATGCCAGCGAGAATATATATGAGGCTATAAAACACGAAAGATCAAAGGGCTTGCACTCCTTAACGAATACTATTCCATAATAAATCATTATCAGCTGGAATAACAGCGTAATACTGTCCGATTTAGCTGTTATACCCATATTTGTTATTCCGGGTATAGCCGATAATAATACGCCGCCAAGTATTGAACACTTAGGCGACAAAAAAAGACTGCATATTTTATATGCGATATATACACAACCTATGGTAACCATTATATTACCGGCATATACAAAGGTGAATGACTTGACGAAATTGAGAGGAAGCATATAAACCTCATATCCCTTGGAATATGTGTATACACAGCCAATCATTTTCGGATCATCATAGATGCCAGAATTATTATCAAGACAGAATAGAGATCTGACTCCATACCAGGCCGAATCATAATCCAGACTGATATTAGCCCTTCCTACTTCAAGCATAATAAAAAGCATACCTACGCTTAACAACAAGTATGAAACAACATCAATTTGTTCAATGGTCTTTGATGCACTTATTCTATCCTTATAATGTGTTACAAACCATACAAGCAATAATACAAGCAGGCAAATATCAAAAATCTGAATTATACGGACACTTCCGAGTTTAAAAAGCGATAATACGGCATATATAATTGTAAGGGACATTATTCCCCATATAATGACAGCCGGTTCAAACTTATCTCTTCTGTAGATAGCATAATTAATAAACACACCTGCCAGAAGAGTCAATAGCATATAAGCTATCGATACTAAGGCAGGAAGTCCCATCATATGGAAATATGCGAATAGTATTAATTCAATTATTAACCAAATCGGTTTTCTGAATTTGATTCCTGCAAGAGCAACAGCAAAATATATCAGTAGTTCCAGGTACATCCTGTTTGATGCTTCAGACCTTACACGACAATAAAGCCCACCTTCTCTGGTTGTGATTAATATAGGATAAACCGCCATTATAATTGCTAAAACAATTGTAATAATGCTATTAATTACTTTCTTCATTACGAAACTCCGATATTAATCAAAATAGAAGGAAAGCATACATGACAATTCTCTCTTGTCCTCATCACTTAGCTGATGACCATCTTTTGCTATTATTTCTATTTTATTATCCTTATAAGATTTAAGCTTTATCTGAATATCATTTATTCCCGGTGATAACACTTCATCTTCTTTTACTTTGCCATTTCTTTTGATAACAAATTCATTGTCACCAAATTCTTCAGGAATATTTATTCTTAAATTGATATGGCTGGCTCTGCAATTATTTGCAATAATGGTACCCTGTGTTCCAAACCATTCATCTTCATAGAAATCGCCGGTCTTTTCATAAATCACATAATCATCTATAGTCCAGTGAAAAGCTACTTCGTTAGGAATATCGTAATATTGTTTCATCCAATATTCAATATAATCAAATCCCACATGATATGGCATCGCAGGGGCATAAATATCATTAGGAATCTTGTGCAGATATAATTCCCCTTCTCCATTATACTCCGACAGAATCTTATCATTCTTTAGCAAGGTTTCTTTATTAGATAAATATCCCAGATTATATCTTATAAAGGTCTGTGAAGCTATCACGCAAATATAAATATAGACTATCATAACAATGATATTTCTGATTTTTATATTCTTATCCCCAACAACCAGGCACAAATAAACATAATCCTTATATTCTTTCCAGTCACAAGCCATAATACACAGCATCATGGAAATAACAAGAATCCATTCTGTAAAGCACCTTATAGGAAGAGATGGGGAAATAAGGACACAAAAAGCAGAGGCCGCTGATGCTATTAGCATAATGGTCATAACCGGTCTGTTCTTGATATAATTGTACCAGATCAGACATATAAAAATACTGATCAGATAAGCTGTACCACAAATAACCAGTACTCTGGAATCGTTCTTCTTTAAGTTATCATATAATACAAGGATCAATACCAGCGAAACTATACTGGAAAGATTAATGCCAAGATATTTCTTGCATTTTCTTGTTTCCACCCATGAATAGTAAGTCATAAAAACAGTTATGCACAGATAGATTACAATAAACTCTTTTCTGAAGATACACTCCATCAATGGTTTATACTGAAAAGCAATTTTACCGAGAAAACTTAACTGGGCAAAATCCGTATTACCATCCATCCTTACCCAGTTACCGGGAGCAAAGAACAGAAAAGCATATGCAATTATACTCAGTACTGAAAAAACAAGATTTCTTACCTTGAACTGTTTCTGAACCCTTTGCCAGATAGTATACAGAACAAGATAAATAGTTATCGACAAACCGGTCTGTTCATGTGAAAAGGCGGTAAAAACAACAAATATTGAAGTAATAACGGTCAATATTCTTTTTTTGTTTTCTGAAATCTCATCATTATCTAGACGGAATTGAATAAGAATAATCGCAAAAAAAGTAAGCATTGGCCAAATATATAATACTGATGCCGATGCCCAACATAAAGTCCACCTATACATTTCATCCGGAAGGATAAAAAACAATGCAACAAGACCTACAAGTGCAAAGATACTGTCTTTTCTTCCAACCAGAGTCATTATTATTCTATACATGCAATAAAACAAAACGGTTATGATAACCGCCTGAATGGCATAGAATAATCTGGGACCATTTCCGGCATTAATAAGAACATTCAGTAATGATCCACACATTATCCTGCCGGAGAAATTCATATAAATCCATCCGGCCCATGCTGTAAGATTACTCAGATTCCAATCAGTTCCATTTACATTTGCATCATATCCGTAACAAAGCGCAGCATTTCCATAATCATCATAATATAAGCCTATGAAACTGTGGAATATCTCTAATGCCACTAATAAAAGAATCAAAGAAATGTATATAATCCTTCTATCATTTATATCAATTCTTTTTATTCTCTCTAACATTATCTACTCTCTTCCCGACGGTCTGTTTTATTCTCAAATGTTCTTTCACTTATAATATATCTTGGACGATGCTTTGCCTCCAGATAGATCTTACCAATATATTCTCCGATAACTCCGATACTTAATAACTGAATACCCCCCATAAAGAATATCAGACAGACCATGGAAGCCCATCCTTGAGCGGTTTTGTGCATTAACGCACCAATAATAACATAAATAATACCTATCAGGCTTATAAACGCAAAAAGAAAACCAATAGTAATTATCATTCTTATTGGTTTTATCGAGAGGCTGGTTATACCATCAAAAGCCAGTCCCAGCATCTTCTTCAATGGATAATGACTCTCTCCGGCAATTCTCTCATGTCTTTCGTAATAAACACTCGTACTTTTAAAGCCTACGAGAGGAACCATTCCTCTAAGGAACAGATTGACCTCTTTAAAATTTGCGAATTCCTTAAGCACCCTGCTGCTCATCAGTCTGTAATCTGCATGGTTAAATACTGTCTCTACTCCCATCCAGTTAAGCAGCTTGTAGAAACCTTCTGCAGTAAACCTCTTAAAAAAGGTATCTGTATCTCGTTTACTTCTGACTCCGTAAACAACTTCTGCACCATCCAGATATGCATCAACCATCTCGTCCATGGCATTTATATCATCCTGGCCATCACAATCAATACTGATAGTTATGTCGCAAAGATCCTTGGCTTCCATAAGTCCAGCAAGAACAGCATTCTGATGTCCTCTGTTACGACTTTGAGATATACCAATATAATGTTTATCTTTTTTTGACAGATCACATATTATTTCCCAGGTTTTATCCTTGCTTCCGTCATTAACAAACATAATTCTGCTTTTATCGGAAATCTTATTATCCCCAACCAACTGATTTATCTTTGCAAGAAATTCTTTACTGGTTATGGGAAGAACCTCTTCCTCGTTATAACAAGGTATAACAATATAAAGTATTGGTCTCATATCCGTCTCCATCCTAATTCTCATATGTCTTATAAGCCTGCTTATATGGCTTCATCAACATGTGTGCTATTATACTCGGCCAGAATTGACAAAACATCCTTGTATCTTCATCAATACGAAGGTTATTCTCTATAAACTCTTTGCTGGTAGCACCATTATGAACTCTATAGTAAATAAGCGGTTTATCAACATACGCAAAATAACCATCTTCATTTGAAAGCTTTAAGAAAGTATCCCAATCAATATTAAATTTATACTCTGATGTGAATATACTCTCTCCAAGCTTTGATTTATTATATGTCACGCCGGGACAACAGATAGAATTTCCAAAAGCAAGAGTCATCTTTCTCCACCATCTGCTGCCTGCCAGAACATGGGCTTTCATAGGTACCCGAAGTAATCTTCTGATCTTACTGTTAATATCTCTTTTCTTATTATCTTCCTTCTTTAAAGGCAGATAATCAGTATAGTACATAATAATATCATTGAAATCTTTAAACTTATTCAATTTCTTATGCATATACTCAACATAATACTTTGAATACACATCATCCTGATGAGCTATAGTTACAAAATCAGAATCGGCACTATTATATGCAAAATTCCAATCATCTCGAATATCACTCTTACCTTCTCTTATGAATAAAGGAATATCATATTTACGTGCAACCTGTTCTATATAGTCACATGGTGTTGATGTACATATAATGATATTACTTTTCTGTGTCTGGTTTAACAGTGAACTGACACATTTCTCTAAATATGGAGACTCTTTATATGCACATACAGCAAACGTATGAGAAGCATTTGATTCATTCTTCATAAAAATACCATCCCAAAATATTTTAAACATAATACCATTCTTTATTATGTTTTTCAACAGAAGCCCAATCGTTGATTATAACACTAAACCTGAAAGAAGCTTTCTTCCAACATCAGGCATAAACAATGATATATAGGTAAATGTCTTTCCTGAATCTTATAGGTCTCATTCTCAGGCACTATGATAGAAATATCCGCCATATCTTTAATCTTCCCACCATCTTTACCTGTTAATGCAATGGTTTTCAAGCCTTTAGCTTTTGCTACCACATTTGCATAGAGAACATTCTTGGAATTACCGGATGTAGTTATCCCAAGAAATACATCTCCCGGTTGGCCATAACCGTTAACCTGCTGGGCAAACCCTAACAGGGGATCCACATCATTTAAGTACGCTGTCGATAATGCCACATGATCTACAAGGGCTATAGCAGGAAGCGCCCCCTGAAGTTTATCGGCAAGCTCACTACCTAATACGGGATCATTATCTATTAACTTATTCCGAAGATCATTATCCAGCTTTCTCGGAAGAACAAAGCTCTTCATAAGTTCTCCCACAATATGCTCTGAATCTGATGCACTGCCACCATTTCCGGCTATCAGAAGTTTGCCACCATTCTTGTAACATTCATAAATACATTGAAACGCCTGTTCTATGTCCGTCATGCAGCTATTCAGTTCCGGATATCGCTCAATCAGTTCATTTAAATAACTCATAATTCTCCTTTATCTTTCCTTTAATATACATCTTAGATTTCATATATCTCAGGAGTATAATGTATAACTCTCGTCCCCTCATCCTCGAATTCAAACGGAACATACATAAGATCCTTTAATTCATTTATAACAGCTTCTTTTCTATCCTCAGGAACATAGAAAAGCAGAAATCCGCCTCCGCCAGCTCCAAGAAGTTTGCCGCCCAGCGCACCGGCTTTGATTCCTCTTTCATACAGCTCATCTATGGAATCCGTACTGATCTTGTCTCCTGTTTGTCTCTTTAACTTCCAGGTGACATCAAGAAGTCTTCCGAACTCATCCATATCTTTAGTCTTATCGGTGAGAATGCTCTGAGCCTGATCTACAAGTTCAAGCATTTCCAGTTTCTGTTTTGTTTTATCTACCTTACTGTTGCTTGCCTGAACTTCAGCAGAGAAATGGGTGAAACCTGTAAAGAACAGGAGAAGATTGTCATTCAATAATCTCTTTCTTTCCGGAGAAATAATTATAGGGTCTACTGAGAAAGAATCTCCTTTGAAATTGATTCTATTAAGGCCTCCGTAGGAAGCTGCTATCTGGTCCTGCCAGCCTCCGGCCTCATTACAAAGAGTTCTTTCAAGATATATAGCATCCTGAGCCAGTTTTCTCTTATCGGCATACTTCCCTTTAAGGGCATAAAAAGCGGAAAGCATCCCGACAGCAAAAGAACTGCTTGTGCCAAGACCTGATCTTGCAGGAAGATCCGCCTCGTATGTCAGTCTGATTTCCCTCATATCTAAATATTTCATAGCCTCCCGTATTGCCGGATGAACTATATCATTAACATCTGTTACCCTTTCCATCTTGGAATACGCCAGCTCTGTTTTATAATCAAAAAACCTTGGAAGATGTCTCACATTAACATAACAGTATTTATCAAAAGTTGTTGAAATAACTGAACCACCATATTCATTAAAGAATTCAGGCATGTCCGTTCCTCCGCCAAAGAAAGACATCCTGAATGGAGTTTTTGTGATTATCATTTATCTAATCCTTCCGTATCATGTTCATATTTCTATTCATTCATGTATAATTGTACTAATAATATATCACTTTTGAAACACATATGTCTATCATCTATACTCTCTTTTGTAATAATACACTTAAAAAATCAAATAACACAGGACTAATCTTGTATAATTTAAAAATGCATTTCTTTCTTCTGCTGCAATAATCCGGCAGGTGATCAGCTGAATCCAGAATTCTCCTGCACTCTTTAGATATTTCAGTTTCTTTATGAAATTTTGCTATAAGGTTTATTGCAAGATTCACTCTGTCATCAGAACAATCTATCCCCCAGACTTCTAAATCATCATATCTTTTCTGAGCTAGAATAAACCAGTCGCTGTAATACTTTAGTGTTAATGAATTCATAGCACTTCCGTAGCGATTTCTTCGATAGTTATATAAGTATTGATTTGTCAGATATACCTTATCAGATTCATATATACACTTATGTGTTATTGCTAAATCTTCACAAGTAAAACCCTCGGGAAATCTCAGATCATTGAACAATTCTTTCCTGAAAATTTTATTCCACACGGCAATGTTTATATCATCTTTTATTCTTTCCAGCTTTATCTCTTCAGAGAGTATTCCTTCCTCTTTATATTCTTCAGAATTAACTACTATTCCGTCAGAATAAACATTCTTATATCCAAATGCTACTGTATCTGCATTATTCTTTTCAGCGATAATATAAGGAGCCTCACAAAACTTAGGTTCGACCCAGTCATCACCATCAACAAACATCAGGTACTTCCCCTTTGCACTTTCTATACCGGCATTACGAGCAGAAGAAGCACCTCCATTCTCTTTGTGAATTACACAAATCCTATTATCTTCTCTTGAGAATTCATCACAAAGGTCTCCGGAGAAATCTGTTGATCCATCATCTACCAGTATGATTTCAATATCATTTAATGTCTGTTTCATAATACTATCCACGCACTTTGGCAGATACTTTTCAACATTATATACCGGAACGATCACAGATATTAATGGAACTTTCTGTGCTCCTCTCATGACTATAATCTCCTTCCATATAATAACACCGGGAATTCAGGTAATATATATCTGTATTTATACCTGACTCCAATCATAATCATACCTTATTACATCATCTTCAGTAAGTTCATCTCCTATCTGGACTTCAATAATGTGAAGCTCAGAATCTGCTATAACTGCATGCTTCGTATTAGGTTTAATATATGCTGTATCCCCACGTTTTACTTCAGAAACAACTCCATCAATTATTATCTTTCCGGAGCCATCTACAATTGTCCAGATTTCAGATCTATGAAAATGTGTCTGATAAGAAATATGCTGTCCTGCTTTTATAGTTAAGCGTTTAGTAAGAGAGTTCATTCCATTATCCTGAACTCGATAATCTAATACCTGGTATTCCCCCCATTCACACTTTTCATACATTGGTCGCTGTTCAACCACATAGTTCTTTAACATATCACTTACGTTCTTATCTGTCACCAGTATTCCATCAGGTGTGGCTGCAATAGCAACGTTGTTTAAACCCAAGGCAACTAATGGAATTTGAAGTTCGTTAATAACATGGGTATTATCACATAAATCAACAACAGCATTTCCTGATGCCTCATCACTCATTACCTCTGTCAGGGTATTCCAGGTTCCAAGATCCTTCCAGTCTCCGGAATACCTGATCACCTGAATGTATGGTTCTTTCTCAACCACTTCATAATCAAAGGATATTTTTTTTAAGTTATTATAATTTTCAAACATTTCGCTATAAGAATTTGTGCCAAAATGTTTTTCCGCTATATCAAGAACATATTTTGCCTTAAAAGCAAAAACACCCGCATTCCATAAAGCTCCCTGAGAAATGTATTCCCGGGCTTTTTCAGTATCAGGCTTTTCTTTAAACGATTCAACCTTACTGATAAATTGATCTGATTGCGGAATAATATAGCCATATTTCTCACTGGGGTAAGTAGGCACAATTCCCATAAGCACCATATTAGACTCACCCTTCAGAACCTGTTTCTCTAAAACAGACAGCATCTGATAATATTCTTTTTCCACATATGGATCAACAGGGCAGACAATTACAACATCTTCTTCTGATACGTTCTTCATATCACGAAGATAAGCAGTTGCAAGAGCTATAGCCGGAAAAGTATCTCTTCTACAAGGTTCAACCG
>CACZPG010000137.1 GCA_902782965.1 uncultured Lachnospiraceae bacterium | reverse complement strand
TCCAGCTGTCTGTAAATCTCCGGACCCGTGGTCTCATAATGAGCCTGAGGATTAGCCGGGTTTTTGAACTGTTTCATAGAAATTGCTCCGGGAATTCCGGCCATTATTTCTTCAGCCCTTCTATCTGCTCCCAGCATGCCTTCCTCTCTGGGAGTGTTTACTATCTCAGCTCCCAGTGCCGCCAGAACCCTCTGCTTTTCTATAGAGAATTAATCCGGTACTGCAAATATGATGCGGTAGCCCTTGTTGATAGCTGCGATTGCTATTCCGATTCCCGTATTTCCGGCGGTAGCATCGACAATAGTTCCTCCCGGCTTAAGTATTCCTCTTCTTTCTGCATCTTCTATCATATATACGCCAACTCT
The DNA here is from genome assembly GCA_902782965.1 of uncultured Lachnospiraceae bacterium. GTDB lineage: Bacteria > Bacillota > Clostridia > Lachnospirales > Lachnospiraceae > Eubacterium_Q. Next base: position 1,827 of record CACZPG010000137.1, on the reverse strand, counting down.
GTCCTTAACACTTCCTGCAGGATTCATCAACTCCAGCTTGGCATATACATTTACCCCTTCCTTAACCCCAAGATGATTCAGCTTCAACATGGGTGTATTACCAATCATTTCCTGAACACTGTTATATATTTCCATCTCTCTCGTCCTTTCCCTTTTCATGAGATACATTGACATATCTCTACACAAATATGAACTCTAAATCCACTTGTAATATCGCTACTCAAATTTTTTTTCTAAAATAGCTATACTATAATAGTAGCGCCAAAGTCCCTCAATCGAACATATTTCACTCAGATATAAGAATAGCCTGATCCAGATCAGCTATGATGTCATCCACATCCTAAATTCCAACTGACAATCTGATCAGCTCATCAGTAATTCCTACTTCTTCTCTGATTTCTTTAGGAATTGCTGCATGTGTCATGGACGCAGGGTGGCATACCAGAGACTCCACTCCGCCCAGGCTTTCTGCAAGGGTGACAAGCTTAAGAGACTTGAAGAACTTTCTGTAATCATATTTCTTCTTTAATGTAAATGAGATCATTGCTCCCGGTCCGTCGGCCTGCTTCTGCTGAACCTCATAACCCGGATCTGACTTAAGTCCAGGGAAGTAAACCTTCTCAACATATCCACTCTTATCCAGCCATTCTGCAATCTTAACTGCATTTGCCACATGTCTGTCCATTCTGACACCCAGAGTCTTAATTCCTCTTATCATAAGATAACTGTCCCAAGGTGCCAGCACGCCACCTATGGCATTCTGGAGATAGTACAGTCTGTCAGCCAGTTCCTTATCCTTTACAACTACAAAACCGGAAACTGTATCACTATGTCCTCCAAGGTACTTGGTTCCGCTATGAATAACTATATCCGCACCAAGCTCCAGCGGTCTCTGCAGATAAGGTGTGAGAAATGTATTATCCACTATAACTTTTTTACCATATATTTTTGCAAGCTCAGATACCTTCTCTATGTCGGTTACAGTAAGCAGCGGATTCGCAGGGCTTTCGATATATATAGCCTTGATGCCGCCTGATTCAGATAAGGCGTTCTGGGTTCCTTCTGATTCTTTATCTGATTTCTCTGCTCCGGATATTAATGAATTCTCTGACTTCTGTTCTGCATCCTGCTCTTCCTTCAGAAGCTGCTCAACAGCGTCCAGATCCGAAGTATCAACTATGGTATATTCGATTCCGAAATTCTTAAATACATTATCCAGAATTCGGAAGGTGCCTCCGTAAATGTTATCAGAAATGATCAGTCTGTCACCTGATTTAAAGAGAGACAGCACTGTATTTATGGCAGCAAGTCCTGAAGCAAAGGCCATTCCATACTGTCCACCCTCCAGATCCGCAATCAGCTTCTCAAGAGCTGCTCTTGTAGGATTTCCCGTTCTGGAATACTCCCAGCCTCTGTTCTCTCCGAGGCCATCCTGCTTATATGTGGAAGTCTGATATACAGGAACATTTACAGCACCTGTAGTTTCATCACCGTCGATTCCTCCATGGATTAATAATGAATTGATTTTGATTGACATTTTGTTATTCTCCTATTCTTTATAATTCCTATTAATACAAAAAATCCGGAAGCATTATCTGCTCCCGGACTAACTGGCTTAAGAATATAACTGACTCATTGTCGTTTGATTATCCTTTAAAAGGTGTTTCATGCAGGCGACGACATCGACACGCAAAAACACCAGCCACATTACATGCCCGGGATTTTATCTTGCGACAACAGCAACAGCTATTTATTTCATATCTGTTAATGCTCTGCATATCTTTTCGTCTCCTTTCCTGATACTTTCCACACTTTAACACCTTTTAC
>CACZPG010000136.1 GCA_902782965.1 uncultured Lachnospiraceae bacterium | reverse complement strand
TTCAGAAGTTGAAGAGCTGTCTGCAAAGAGACAACAGGAACTGGAGAGAATCTCTGGTCTTACCTCTGAACAAGCTAAGGAATATTTGCTTAAAACCGTTGAAGATGATGTTAAACACGAAACAGCGATAATGATCAAGGAAATGGAATCCAGAGCTCGTGAAGAAGCTGATAAAAAGGCTAAGGAGATAGTAGTTGGTGCTATTCAGAAATGTGCCGCAGATGTTGTATCTGAGTCTACAGTATCCCTGGTTCAGCTTCCAAGTGATGAGATGAAGGGACGTATAATCGGTCGTGAAGGTCGAAATATTCGTACTCTTGAAACTCTGACAGGTGTTGATCTGATTATTGATGATACGCCTGAAGCTGTAGTTCTGTCCAGCTTTGATGCAGTAAGACGTGAAGTCGCACGTATTGCTCTCGAGAAGCTTATTGTTGACGGACGTATCCATCCGGCCAGAATCGAAGAGATGGTCGAGAAGGCTAAGAAGGAAGTCGAGAATAAGATGCGTGAGGAAGGTGAAGCTGCAGCGCTTGAAGTTGGTGTTCACGGACTTCATCCTGAGATGATAAAACTTCTTGGAAGAATGAAGTTCAGATCCAGTTATGGTCAGAATGCACTTAAGCATTCTGTTGAGGTTGCTCATCTGAGCGGTCTTATGGCTGGAGAATTGGGCGAGGATGTTAAACTTGCCAAGAGAGCCGGACTTCTGCATGATATCGGTAAATCCATTGATCATGAGATGGAAGGTTCGCATGTAACTATCGGTGTTGATCTTTGTAAGAAATACAAAGAGAATGGTGTTGTTATCAATTCGGTTGCTTCACATCATGGGGATTGTGAAGCGGAATCACTTATAGCATGTATAGTACAGGCTGCTGATGCTATTTCAGCTGCTCGTCCTGGTGCTAGAAGAGAGACTCTTGATACCTATACAACCAGACTTACTAAGCTGGAAGAAATTGCTAATGGTTTCGAGGGTGTAGATAAATCCTTTGCTATTCAGGCAGGTAGAGAGATCAGGGTTGCAGTTGTTCCTGACAAGATTACTGATGCAGATATGGTACTGCTGGCAAGAAATATATCCAAGCAGATTGAAGATGAGCTTGAATATCCTGGTCAGATCAAGGTAAGCCTTATCCGCGAATCCAGAGTTACTGACTACGCTAAGTAAGGTAACTTAGTTACAATGTAACGTTGATAAGTAAGCCACCTGTTTCTCGTATGAGGACAGGTGGCATTTTTATATAATGGGAAACTGCGTTTCCTAATAGTTTTTAGAGGTTAATGGAATTGGAATTTAAAAATAGAGAATTAAAATATAAGGCCCATAGAGTAAAGGTATATGAGGACACTCTGATATCACCTGATGGGGAAGAATTATATTATGACTTTGTAGAAAATCGAAATGGATCAGGGGTTCTTCTGGTAGACGAGGATAATAAGCTTATTTTCGTCAGACAATATCGAAATTGTATCAGAGATTACGATATTGAGATTCCTGCCGGATGTGCAGAGGATTCAGACTATTCGGAAGGCGGTAATGAGCTTTTGGATAATAGAGAGTATTTTGAATCTCCTGAATCGCCATTCTATAAATGTGCAATCAGAGAAGCTGAGGAAGAGACAGGTCTTATTCCTGATAAACTATATTTTATCAATTATATAATTGCTGCAGTTGGATTATTCAGTGAAAGAACAGCGGTTTACATCGGAACAGATCTTAAAAAAGGAAAGCTGGACAGAGATCCTGATGAATTCATAGATATTATCAAATTGTCTTATGAGGAGGCGCTGGAATATATTAAAGATGGGCGTATAAATGACAGCAAGACAATTATTTCCATACTTGCTTACGGACAGATTAAAGGGATGAAATAATTGAAATATATGTTACAGTTTTTTTACATATATTATGTTAAAACGTAAACCAAATTTTTGAAAAAAATATAAAAAAATTTTTCCACAAGATTTAGTTATGTATCCCTGGCTTCTCCACATTATTTTGCGGAAAAGCCCATAAACAGTGGGGTTGCGGGTAGTTTTACATAAAATTTTTTGTTGATTTTATGTTAATTTATCACTATACTTATATCACTATCGTTTTGTAACAATAGTTAATTTTTGTAACAAATATATTGTGGTGGGTAAAGTATAAGTGGAACTTGAGATTGAAAAATATATAGAGTATTTAACTGCGGTAAAGAAGAGCAGTCTGAATACTGTTCAATCATATAGAAGAGATCTTATGAAGATGTGCAGCTTCTTGAAGGAAAGTGGCATCGAAGATGTTAAGGATGTTACATCTACATCGATTCGTTCTTATGTTCTCTATATGGAGAATGCCAAGATGAGTTCGGCTACAGTTTCCAGAAGTATTGCAAGTATAAGATCTTTCTTTTTATATCTCCTTGAACGTGGAGAGGTAACAGGGAATCCTACAGAGGGAATAAAGCCTCCTAAGGTTGAGAAGAAAATACCGGAAACATTGACTATAGAAGAGGTAAGTCTTCTTCTGGATCAGCCATCTGGTGATACACCTAAGGAGATTAGAGATAAGGCGATGCTTGAACTTCTGTATGCTACCGGACTAAGGGTAAGCGAACTGATATCTCTCAGAATGTCAGATTTGAATCTTTCTCTCAGTTATATTGAATGTCATGACAGAACTAAAAGCAGAATAATCCCTATCGAGAATGCTGCTAAATATGCACTAACCAGATATCTAACTGAGGTTCGTCCTACAATGTGTGCCGGTTCTGAATATCTTTTCACAAATGTAAAGGGTGATGAAATGTCAAGACAGGGTTTCTGGAAGCTTCTAAAGGCTTATGCCAAGAAAGCCGGAATTGATAAAGATATTACTCCTCACATGATCAGACATTCGTTCGCGACTCATATGGTAAGTAATGGTGCAGATCTTGCTAGTCTTCAGGAAATGCTTGGTCATTCTGATATTTCTACTACACAAGTATATCTGAAGGGGAAATCAAGCAAACTTAAAGAAGTATATGATAAAGCTCATCCAAGAGCAGAAATAAAACATGCATAAGCTCGGCATCGCCCGAGCTTTTTGTATGAACGGAAGGGATTCTTTATTAAACAGGCTTATTGTTTTTATTTAAAGACATTGTTGTTATTATGCATAGACTTGTGTATACTATGTTCGTTGATTTTTTGAACAGGAGATAAATAATGGCAGGTTCAATATTTGGGAATATATTAAAAGTATCTACATGGGGCGAATCTCATGGGGCAGCTGTAGGAGCAGTAGTAGACGGTTGTCCGGCAGGAATAGCTTTGTCAGAAGAATACATTCAGACGTTTCTTGACAGACGTAAACCCGGACAGTCAGATTACTCCACTAAAAGAGAAGAATCGGATAATGTAAAAATATTATCAGGTGTTTTTGAAGGGCGAACAACAGGTACACCTATTTCTATGCTGGTAGAGAATACATCTCATCATTCTGCTGATTATTCAAATATCAAAGATGTATTCAGACCGGGACATGCGGATTATACCTTTGATGCCAAGTATGGTTTCAGGGATTATCGTGGTGGTGGAAGAAGCTCAGGCCGGGAAACTATAGGAAGAGTTGCGGCAGGGGCGGTAGCTATGAAAATACTTGAAGAATATGGGATTGAAATATTTGCTTATGTTACTGATATTGGAAATGTTTCAATTGACAGAACAAGATTTGACAGAGCGGAGATTCTTAAGAACCCTTTATATATGCCGGATCATAAAGCGTATGAGGAGGCTTCAGAATATCTGGATAAGCTTATAGAAGACAAAGATTCCAGTGGTGCCAAAGTTGAATGTATTATTAAAGGTATGCCTGCAGGTGTTGGTGAACCGGTTTTTGATAAGCTTGATGCAAGACTCGCATATTCTATTATGTCTATTGGTGCAGTGAAAGGTATAGAGATAGGCGATGGTTTCGATGTGGTAAAAGCTACAGGATCACAGAATAATGATGAATTCTATATGAATGAAGGCGAAGTGGCCAAGAAAACTAATCATTCAGGTGGTATTCTTGGGGGAATATCAGATGGTTCAGACATAATTATCAGAGCTGCCTTCAAACCGACACCTTCTATATTCAGAAAACAAAGTACGGTTACTGTTAATGGTCAGGATGCCGAGATAGAGATAAAAGGTCGACATGATCCTATAATTGCTCCCCGGGCTGTAGTTGTAGTAGAGTCTATGGCTGCTCTGACAATAGCTGATCTGCTGCTAATGAATAAATCATGTAAAGCTTTTACTGAATAAAAAGTGTAAAGTTTGTAACTGAATAAAGTGTGTTAAGCTTATACTGAATAAAGTGTGTTAAGCTTGTACTTGACATAATGTAGTTCATATATTAGAATACACATGACTTAGACCGATACTGAGTATAAGGATCACTCCGACCTTTACCCGGTGTCAGGCTTATATATTTATAAGGAGGTAGTAACTATGATTACTAAAGAACAGAAAGCTGAGATCGCTGCTAAGTATGGAACAAGCGCAAATGACACAGGTTCACCTGAGGTTCAGATCGCAATCCTTACTGCAAGAATCAATGATCTTAATGATCATTTCAAGGTACATCCAAATGACTATCATTCAAGAAGAGGACTTCTTAAGATGGTAGGTCAGAGAAGAAACCTTCTTGCTTATCTTAAGAGCAAAGATATCGAGCGTTACAGAGCTATTGTTCAGAAGCTTGGTCTCAGAAAATAATCATCTGGAAATTTAGCGGCAGTTGAGAGATTATCTCGACTGTCGCTTTTTTCGTTTATTTATGAATTATTATAGAATTATTATTTTTTTATATATATTATCTTGTTTTAATTTTTATGAAATGATAGAATTATAAAGGTGAATTTTTTAAAAAAAGAAAGGTGGTAAAGTATGAATAAGAAAACTGCAAAAACTATTATTGCAACTATTGTTTTTGCTCTGTCTATGATATGGGGGCTATCATTGAATTCTTTTGCTATCAGTCAGGCAGATGCAGACAACTCTCCGGAGATTACTGTTAACGTAGTTAAGACGGATAAACTTGAAGGTCAGGGGTCCGTTAAGTGGTATAAAGTTAATGTTACAGAGCGTGGATACTTCAGATTAGTTTTAGGACCGAACGCTGAAGCGGATTCTAAAGACATTAACTCAGGATGGAAATGTACTATATTTAAAAAAGGCGACCTGACTGCCGGTATTGCTGAAATTGGCGGTGTTACTAAAAATAAGAATACAGATTGGCTTGCCTATTATCCTGATACTTTTTATATAAAGGTTGAGAATGATAATGATCATGGTTCTGCTCATGCAGCTTTAGCTCCTTTTGATCTGAAGGTAGAGTTTATTAAGAATGATGTATGGGAGCAGGAAGTAAATGATGAGAGCACGACTGCCAATGAAATAATTCCTAACACCGGTTATAAAGGTTTTATGAATGCTACAGGAGATGTTGACTGGTTTAAATTCTCGGTTACAGAGGCCGGTGATGCTACAATCACATTGTCTCCTGATCCTGACATGAGCGATTCGGAAGGTATTGGTTTTGGATGGAATATGTGTTTGTATAACGAATCCAAGCAGGAGGTTGCTTCTGTAGACCAGATTAAAACAACAACTTCCTCGAAGGAGATAAAACTTACAAAAGGTACCTACTATATAAAAATATATAGTTTTGCTCCTTACAATAAAATAACTGCCCCTGTAAATCAGTTGTATGATTTAACAGTTAATTATGAAGGTTATTCAACCGCTATTGCAAAGACTAAGGTTGAAGGTATCAAGGTTAAGGCCGGAAAGAAGAAAGCTACTGTTTCCTGGAAGGAAATAAGCTATGCTTCAGGTTATGAGGTTTATCGTTCAACAAAGCCGAACAAGGGCTTCAAGAAGGTTAAGTCACTTTCTTCAAAGAAGAAAAAGTTTGAAGATAAGAAGGTTAAATCCAAAAAGAAGTATTATTATAAGGTTCGTGCCTTTGTAACGGTTGATGGCAAGAAGTATTACAGTATTGACTCAGCAACTAAGAAGGTAAAAGTTAAATAGCTTTCAATGATTAAGTAAAATTATAAGAAAGATGACAGTTGAACCCGGTTCAACTGTCATCTTTTTTGATATAAATATATCTTGAATAGAACTCTTTATTATGGTAAACTTTAGTGGACTCTGCGAGATTGGATATTGCTATATCATATCCTTGTCCCGAGACTACTGAAAAGCTATGAAGTTAATTTGTTTTTTTACAGGAGCAGGCTTCATGATTTTTCAGTCGTTTCGGAAGTATCTTTGCAGGGTTATACAAAGAAAGGGTAATATCCCTGTAAAGAAAAGGAGAAACAAAATGTTCAAAAAGTATGAAATGGAGCTTGCCGGTAAGACTCTCAGAGTTGATGTTGACAGAGTTGGTAAGCAGGCTAATGGTGCAGTTCTTATTCACTATGGTGATACTGTAGTTCTTTCTACAGCTACCGCATCCAAGGAACCAAGAGATGGTATCGATTTCTTCCCGCTTTCAGTTGAGTATAATGAGAAGATGTATGCTGTAGGAAAGATTCCTGGTGGTTTCAATAAGAGAGAGGGTAAGGCTTCTGAGAATGCGGTTCTTACCTGTCGTGTAATCGATCGTCCTATGAGACCTCTTTTCCCTAAGGATTTCAGAAATGATGTTACTCTTGAGAGTCTTGTGCTTTCAGTAGATCCTGATTGCAGACCTGAGCTTACAGCTATGCTGGGTTCAGCTATTGCAACCTCTATATCAGACATTCCTTTTGACGGACCTTGTGCTACAACACAGGTTGGTCTTATCAATGATCATCTTGTATTTAATCCAAGTGCTGCTCAGCTTTCAGTATCTGATCTTAACCTTACAGTTGCATCTACAAAGTATAAGGTTATCATGATAGAAGCCGGAGCTAACCAGGTTCCTGAAGAGAAGATGCTTGAGGCTATCTTTGAGGCTCACAGAGTTAATCAGAAGGTTATTGAGTTTATCGATAAGATCGTAGCTGATTGTGGTAAGCCTAAGTTCGAATATAAGAGTTATGCAGTTCCGGAAGAACTCTTCGAGGACATCAAGACAGTTATTCCTCCAGAGCAGATGGAAGAAGCTGTATTTACAGATGATAAGCAGACAAGAGAGAAGAATATCGATGCGTTTAAGGAGCAGCTTAAGGAAAGATATGCTGATAATGAAGAATGGCTTGGCTTCCTTGGTGATGCACTGTATCAGTATCAGAAGAAGACAGTTCGTAAGATGATCCTTAAAGATCATAAGCGTCCTGA
>CACZPG010000135.1 GCA_902782965.1 uncultured Lachnospiraceae bacterium | reverse complement strand
TCATTATTGAAGCGGTTCATTCAGTTCCTGAGTACCCGTAAGGACAAATCTGCCATCAATAATTATATCCGTTTCAGCCCCATCCTCCGAAACAGTATAAAGCCTTCCCAGTTCATTATAAGGAATAGTGATATCTGTATGACAGTTAAAATAGGCCTTTTCAGGTTCAGTTCTGCGAAGAACCGATATCTCATTCTCCCTGCTTATTATCTCTTTACCATCCGGATTATACACTGCATGCTCCTCAGCATGACTGTAACAGGTATCGCCAACAGCAAAATGCGGTCCCGTTTTCTCAACTATCAGAATAGGAAGCTTGTCTATGATATTATATTTCTTCGCCATGCTATAGGCATAAGTATTAGTTCCAATCGCAAACTCACCTATAGGAAGCGTATCATGGTTGAAGAGAATATTTTCCTTAATATATCTTTTTGCAGCTTCTTCTCCATCTTCATGATCACATTTCCAGTCTGTTACCATACCATCCGAAAATTCAAGAGTAAGATTTCTAAAACTATATCCGTTAAGAAAAGCACTGCTTACATTTAATACTCCATTAGTATTCTTTAAAACCGGCGAAGTAAAGACCTCCCCCAGCGGAATATTCACATCCGCAGTACAGTTTTCAAACTGCGTCTCCTTATCAGGACTCTCAAGTTTTCTAAGCTGCACAGTCATATCGGTTTTGTTACCATTCATACCGATAACCCTGACCTTGTCAGCCCTGTCAAGTACATCAATAATACTCTGTTGAATTCTAATATATTTATCATTATCAAGAGTATTGATCTTAAGAGTTTCTCTGAATATTTCATCAAATTTATCGCCTATATCAGGGACAGGAAAAGCAATTATTGTAAAGCTGTAGGAATCTCCCGGGAGATATTTATTCGATATCTCTCCTAGTCCATTATACAATTCAACATACAGTTTATTCTGGGAATCAGAATACTGTTCTACACAGTCTTTAACTACAGGAGTAAAGAGTTCCTCACCAAAACTTTCTATCACAGCAGGACCGGCGAAGCCTTTAAGTTTATCAGCATATTTCTTATAATAATTCTCTGCCGCATCAAGTCTCCGCTTAACAAACCTGCTTTCCAGAAACAGTCTGTCATCTACTCTATGATCATACTCAAACTGCTGATTAGGAGATTTCGAATTATATCCCGCTTTTATCAGCCCTTTTCTGACAATACGGTTGGATATCCCTCTGCTGAGAACCGCCTCTAGTCCCATCTCAGCAAACTGCTTCACAGCCTCTCTTACTATTCTTTCCTGGCCAATATTGTATCTGATATTAACGTACTTCTTAGGAGTAAAATCTACCCCCATAACATCATAGCCACGTCTGAAACCATCCGTAAAAGAATGTGCAATCTTAATTATCTCATCTTCCTCAAGGTTTGAAAGATATTCAGAAAGCTTTATCTCTGTATCTGAAATATGATCACCGTACAAATATAAATATCTTATATCATTTAGATCCGCCTTATTTATGATATGTCCGGCCACACTTGCCTCATCAGGGAATGTACATTCTACAAACCGGTTCTCAGCTATCTCTTCAACATAATCAAAAGCATAGTAGAAAACAGCTTCTTCAACTTCCGAAATTTTCGGACGATTCCCTTCTTTAAACAGACCGTATAAGTAAAGAAACAGTTCTAACAGAATGACTGTTTCAAACAAACTTCCGCTAGAATTACTATCATCGATAATATGTGACTGCAGAATAACCGGAAGATTCATTAATTCGGCTGACAGAAACGAAAAATACGGCCCGAACATTTCAAATCTTTCATCAGAATAATCCGGATTGGAATATGACAGATTATAATTCTCCGGAAGAATATCTCTGTAATAATTCATATTTCTGGCAGAAAGATAATCAAGCGAATAATCATTTATATTATCGATAGTCACTTTATCGTAATTGTCCAATATATAATTAATGTATTCAGCTTTGCTTCTAAAAAAATCCAGATAAAACGAATCATATGCATTATCCATATGATTCATTTCATCCGGAATTTCTCTGATTCTGTATTTTGCAAGGTCAAATCTCTCTATAATATCCTGATTCATATCCACCCCTTATGTTCTACTTATGTTCTACTTATAGTCTATATATAAAACAACACAACAATAACAATAATATCTATCATAGAAATAATGATCGTAGCTCTCTTTGTGAGCACTCCCCCATCCTGATTCTTATAGGATATAAGTCCGAATATCAATGCTGTAATTGCCATAACAAAAGCAGCAAGCAGAATATATCCTATAAATTCAGGAGTTTTTCCCTTAATAACAACGGAATAAATCACCGAGAAGAGAATACATAGCAGTGACGGAATACCAAAAATAAAGGAAATAATTGAATCAACTGCCATTATTTCATCTGAAAATTTATATACTTTCTTTCTTTTAAGTGCCATAATTATTCAACACATCCTCTTATTTCTTCAAGAGATTCAATACCATGTCTCTTCATATAATCCTCAATACCATCAATGATTTCTATTGTCGCATAAGGATTATTGAAATTAGCTGTACCAACAGAAACTGCCGTAGCACCAGCCATGATAAACTCAATAGCATCTTCAGCACAGGAAATTCCACCCATTCCGATTATCGGAACCGATACAGCCTTAGCAACCTGATAAACCATTCTGACGGCCACAGGCTTAACAGCAGGCCCGGAAAGACCACCTGTTTTGTTAGCCAGAGTAAATTTACGTCTCTCTATATCAATCTTCATTCCTGTTATCGTATTAATCAGAGAAAGTCCATCAGCTCCACCATCCACAGCAGCTCTGGCCATTTCGGTAATATCAGTAACATTAGGACTCAGCTTCATAATAACAGGCTGAGCAGCATGTTTCTTAATCTCTTTAGTAATATCATTAAGAGCTTTTGGATCTACACCAAAAGCAATCCCGCCTTCTTTAACATTAGGACAGGAAACATTTATCTCAAGAAGACTGACACCCTTCTGATCACTTAATCTGTCTACCACTTCAAGATATTCGTTAACACTATGACCACATACATTAACAATAACCTTAGTATCAAAATCAGCCAGAAACTTAAGATCTCTTTCAATAAAGGTATCAATTCCCGGATTTTGAAGACCTATTGCATTAAGCATTCCACTGGCAGTTTCAGCAACACGAACAGTAGGATTTCCTTCCCAGGGATGAGAAGCTACTCCTTTAGTAGTAACAGCTCCAAGCCTTTCAAGATTCACAAACTCAGAGTACTCCATACCTGAACCAAAGGTTCCGGAGGCCACCGTTACCGGATTCTTCATCTCTATACCGCAAATATTCACAGAAGTATCCATCATAACTCAACCTCCTCACTATAGAATACAGGTCCGTCAACGCAAACCCTCTTATTATTGACCTTTGAATGATCATCAATATCAGTACTTTTACATACACACGCAAGACATGCACCAATACCGCAAGCCATTCTCTCCTCAAGAGACAACTGAGCTCTGATTCCACTTTCAGCAGCATAACTCTTGATCCCTCTGAGCATAGGCGTAGGTCCACAGGCAAAAATCATATCTCCGGTAATATCGTATTCTTTAACAGCATCTATAACATTACCTTTAATTCCCACATTTCCGGAATCACTGGAAATATAAACCGTAGAAACCTTCTCAAAATCTTCAACAAGAAAAGTCTGATCCCTGAATCCAAGTACAACCTGGATATTATCCTTAGAAAGACCTGACTCAGCTAATTCTTCAGCAAGCTCAAGCATAGGCGGGATACCTATGCCTCCACCCATAAGAATGGCTTTCTTAGCATTTAATTCATAACCATTTCCTGTAGGTCCGGTAATATCAATCGAATCCCCAGCAGTCAGCTGACTGAATTCTCTGGTTCCTGCACCTGCAGTTCTGTATACAAGTCTTAATAAACCGTTGCTTTTATCAAGATGACAAATACTTATAGGTCTTGGAAGCAATCTGGAGCTGTCATGACAGTATACGGAAACAAACTGTCCGCTTCGAGCCTTTTCTACAATTTCCGGAGCCTTGACGATCATGGAATAAATATCATCAAGTAGACATTTCTGTTCAATTATCTGAGCTGATACTTTAATCATATATCTTTACCTTTTCTTTTAAATAATATCTATGCAAAACAATTCTCTGCTATATCTTTTATCATATCCTCTGCAGCAGCACGTGAAGCATCTGCAAATCCTGATGAGCCAAAGGAGGAATAATTCTCATTCTTATATGCTGCGATAATTCCCCTTGAAGAATTAACAATAGCACCAAGCCCGTCTTCATTGAAGTATTCCTTAAGATCTTTTCCGGAACCACCCTGTGCGCCGTATCCCGGAACAAGGATATATGTCTTCGGCATAAGTTTTCTGAGTATTTTACCCATCTCAGGATAAGTAGCTCCGACTACAGCACCAACGTTGCTGTAATCGCCATCCATTGAAGCATTACCCCATTCAACAACCTTCTCGGCAACTATCTCATATATAGGCTTTCCATCTGAAAGTTTATCCTGAAACTCACCGGAAGAAGGATTAGAGGTCTTAACAAGAACAAATATACCTTTATCCTCTTTATTACAGATATCAACAAATGGATTAACACCATCTGAACCAAGATATGGATTAACAGTTACAATATCCTCATCAAACGGAACAATCTTTTCTTCACCAATTTCAACTGAACCTATGTGACCTATAGCATAAGATTCAGAGGTAGAGCCAATATCACCTCTTTTAATATCACCTATAACTACAAGTCCCTTTTCATGAGCGTAATCAACAGTCTTCTTAAACGCAATAATTCCCGGTATTCCATATTGTTCGTACATGGCAATCTGTGGCTTAACAGCCGGGATAATATCATATGTCGAATCTATTATTTTCTTATTAAACTCAAAGAACGCTTCACCTACAGCTTCAAGGCTGTACCCGCACTCCTTATACCATTTTTGAATTAATTCGTCAGGAATAAATTTAAGCTGAGGATCAAGTCCTACAACAACCGGCGCATTTTTAATTTTAATCTGTTCAATAAGCTTCGATATCATCTTTATTTCTCCGTTTCTTTTTATTATCATATGACTGTTGTCTTCTGGACAACTCATCTATCAGCTTCTGTTTATAAACTCTGCCAACCTTTCTCGGTTCTTTCTCACCGGAAAGATATATATCATTATCTTCTACTCTGAGAATATATGACATATTAACAACCGCACTCTTATTGATCTGTATAAAATTATCAGGAATACGATTATGAACAAGCCTCTTACCAACTCTGTAATCATAATCTACCGCCTGCTCGTTTATAAAAAAGAATCTGTAGATATCCCTATGTTTTTCATAACAGACCAGCCTCATAAGACTGATTGCTTCTACACTACTGCCTTCTACATCAACCAGAAATTCAGTATCAAGTTTACTCATATCATTCAGCGTTGAACTCAGTATTCTTTCAAGATCAATGTAATTCTCATTATCATACATAAGAAAAACTAACATATCTTTTCCTCCGATATAATAATTATCTTTGTATGGCTGAAAATCTAAATTTCAAAAAAATTATAACAACATCTGAACAAAAACTAATAATATAGATAAAGCCTGTACAAAAAGTACAGGCTTATAGTTGTATCATCCTCCACCTTCCGGAGGCGGATCCGGAGCCGGCGGCGGGTCTGGAGCCGGCGGAGCGTCTGTAACAGGCTGTTCAGTAACAGGTTGTTCGGTAACAGGCGCTTCTGTCGTTGGTGCTTCTGTCGTTGGTGCCTCTGTCGTTGGTGCCTCCGTCGTTGGTGCCTCTGTCTTTTTATTCTCACCACCATCGTCTTCATCAGCATCACCACCACCAACCTTCTTAAACTTAGCTGTTATAGTATGTGATTCTTTAACATCTTTAAATTTGTATTCAGAAACAGGACCAACACTTTTCCCGTCTACTTTAACATCTTTAATTTCATATCCATTTTTAGGAACGATATGAATAGTAATATTATCACCGGATTTACAATCTACCGGATCAGAAATAGTACCGCCCTTTCCGGCAGATGTATTAATTCTGATTCCACCCTCAACCTCAGGATGAAGCGGACACTTCTTGGTAAATATAGACTTATCATACTCAAAATTAGCTCCAACCAGCTTCATATCACCATTATCATCATAGGTGATGTAATATTCAGTGGTCTCAGGACAGGTATTTGTAGCCAGGCAATGAGATTCATTACATATTACAACTTTATTAATATGTCCTTTACACTTCTTCTTAGGTATATTCTCTTTGTCAAACCAGTCGTTGCATACCGGACATCCTGAATTCGGAAGTAAGCCTGTAAGCTTACATACTGAAGCTTTAACAAGACCCTCAGGCTGACTCCAGTCAGCATCAGGACTCTGATTCTCCATCGTAGCGATCTTATCCATGATATCACGCCACATGGTCTTATGTTCATTTGTATTTATAGTAACCTGAGAATCATAACCAAACCACACTGAAGCAGTATAATATGGAGTCATTCCGCAGAACCACAAATCATAAGAATGTGATGTAGTACCAGTTTTACCGGCACATTTAATTCCGGTTGTCATTCTGGCTCTGGTACCTGTACCTGAAGTTACAACATCCTTCATAGCATCAATAAGCTGATAAGCTGTTGTAGCCTTACACATTCTGTGTGAATGTGTAGATGGTTCAGTATTATCAATTACGACATTTCCATCATGATCATAAACCTTGGAATAGAAAACAGGTTTAATATATGTTCCCATATTCGCAATACCGGCATAAGCTGCAGTAATTTCAAGGTTTGTTACACCGTAGGTAAGACCACCAAGCGCAGTAGCCTGCTGAATATCTGAGTAAACTCCATCTTCACCAATCTTCTTATCAACAAGTGTGGTAAAGCCCTCATTAATAAGGTATTCGTATGCAACAGCAGGAGTAACCGCAGTAATAGCCTGAACAGCTATGATATTCATGGAATCCCTGATAGCATCTCTCATGGAGCTTGGACCACGGTATCCACCATACCAGTTTCTTACCGGAGTTCCATTGGCAAACGCATAAGGTTTATCCTCGAAACCTGAAGCCAGACCACCTTCTGTATCAATATATGGAAGAAATGCTGCAAGAACCTTGAAGGTTGATCCAGGCTGTCTCATGGCATTAGTTGCTCTGTCAAAACCAAGGTTCTCAGTCTTCTCACCACGACCACCGCCTATTGCCTTAACATAGCCTGTTTTCTGATCAATTATTGCAACTGATGCCTGTGGCTGAATTGCCGTCTTGAATTCTTCATTAAGGAACGTAGCACCTGTTTCATCAAGCATTGCTTCCTTGTAAGTATCCGCAGCTGCTCTGGCATCTTCAACACTTGGGTATATATTATTATATTTATAATTCTCAGTAAGCTTCCTGTAATAAGTAAGAAGCGTATTAGTATCGTAATTATAGGTAGTTATCTCATCTTTTCCCAGAAGAGTAAGTTTATAATTCAAGGCAACGGATGTACCTGCCGGATAATAAACCGGATCATTGATAGTCTCATCAACGATGGCCTGAATATCATAATCCTGAACTGAATATACGCTGTATCCACCAGTATAGATTTCGTCGTACGCTTCTTCTTCTGTCATGCCTTTGAGCTCCATAAAATCCTTACACAGAGCTCTCATAAGATCATCAGTATAGAATGAGTTAAACTCAAAATTATCATCATTCTTCTTCTTGATCTTCTGAATACGGCTATATACATCATCATTCATAGCCTCATCATATTTAGCCTGATCGATATAACCCAGTTCAAGCATCTTATCGAGAACGTCTTCTCTACGATAAGAATTCTTCTCAGGGAAAATAACAGGATCAAAAGAATACGGATTCTTGGTAATACCGGCTATAACAGCGATTTCTGAAAGGGTCAGATCACCTATACTCTTATCAAAATATCTCTGAGCAGCAGCCTCGATTCCGTTAACACCCTGACCGAGATAAATAGTATTAAGATAATACTCCATCAGCTGTTCTTTCGTATGAAGCTTCTCGAGATCAATAGCAAGATACTGTTCCTGAACTTTTCTCTCTATCTTCTGAATCTTGGTAGTCTCGTTCATACCAACGTTAAAAACCTGATTCTTAATAAGCTGCTGAGTAATAGTTGATGCACCCTCATTAAAGTTACGTGCAACAACATCCTTTACCAACGCTCTGAAGATACCTCTTACGTCAATACCATTATGTTTCCAGAATCTTTCATCCTCGATAGAAACAAACGCATCTATCATCTGCTGGGGAATATCATCATAATATACATAGATTCGATTAGAATTAATGGTGGAAAGAGTATTTCTCTCATTTCCTTTAGAATCATAGATAACAGTTTTGAAGCCCTTAGGCTTAATGCTGATAGTAGAAACATCCGGCGCATCATCCAGAATACCTTTCATCATGCCAAAGCCTGCTCCTGCCATAACAAGTATGAGCAGAACAAAAAGCGCAAGCAGCAGCTTAAAGATTTCTATAAGAAAACGTCTTTCAACTCTTTTGGTTTTTGACTTCAGCTTGTTCTGTTTTTTAATTACGCCCTCTTTACTGAAATTCATTACATGCCTCCGAATGATCAAGTTAAATCATAAACATATGTAGTATAGCACTACAAACCTATTCTATCAAGTATATGCTATCTCCTTGACTGGAATAGTTTTCTGGCAACTCCTATAAACTGAGTATTATTCTTAGTCTGATTAAAGAGTTTTAATAAATCTTCTGTAACATCCTCTGTCTTAAGACTATGAAATCTGGAATGTATTATATCAAGTATCTCCTTCTCCTCAGCACTGAGAAGCAGATCATCCTTACGTGTACCTGATTTAGATATATCAATCGCAGGAAATACTCTTTTCTCCTGAAGATTTCTATCAAGAACAAGTTCCATATTACCTGTTCCCTTAAATTCTTCAAATACAACATCATCCATGCGGCTGCCGGTATCAATCAAAGCAGTCGCAAGAATAGTAAGCGATCCACCCTCTCTCATATTTCTTGCTGCGCCGAAGAATTTCTTAGGCATATGAAGCGCAGCGGGATCAAGGCCTCCGGAAAGTGTCCTTCCACTTGGCGGAATAGTCATATTATACGCTCTTGCAAGTCTGGTAATAGAATCAATAAGAATAACCACATCATTACCGCTTTCAACAAGTCTCTTAGCTCTCTCGATCACCATTTCAGAAACTCTTTTGTGATGTTCCGGGAGTTCGTCAAATGTGGAATAAATAACTTCAGCATTTTTTCCTTCTATTGATTCCTTAATATCCGTAACTTCTTCAGGTCTCTCATCTATCAGAAGCACCAGCAGATTCATTTCCGGATTAGCTACACTAATTCTTTTGGCAATCTGTTTAAGAAGTGTAGTTTTACCAGCCTTAGGAGGAGATACGATCATTCCTCTCTGACCTTTTCCGATTGGAGAGAAAAGATCAACTATCCTAAGAGATACCGGAGCTCCCGTATAATCCAGGTGAATTCTTTCATCCGGAAAGATAGGTGTCATATCTTCAAATTTCTTACGTTTGATTATTTCTGAAGGTGAATAACCATTTACAGATTCAATATACAGAAGCGCACTGAACTTCTCATTTGGACTGTTCTTTCTTCTGATGGGACCTCTTACTATATCACCGGTACGAAGTCTGAACTTCCTTATCTGAGAAGGGGATACATAAATGTCCTTATCACCGGGCATATAATTATCACTTCGAATAAATCCGAAGCCATCTACCATAACCTCGAGTATTCCCTCAGCAACTTCATTCTCAGTTTTCGAATCTTCCTGATTCTCTGATATATTTTCTTCAGAAGTAATTTGCTCCGGAACGTTTTCTTCAGGAGCGATCTGATTTAAAACATTTCCTTCAAGAGTAAATTGCTCAGAAGCAGTTTCAGACACATCGCCCTCAGAAACACCTGCTTTAGTATCAGCTTTATCAACAGAAGTATTGTCTGAGTCAGGCCGGGAAACCGGTTTTTTCTTAGAAGCAGTGTTTTTGCCAGCACTCTTCTTTCTTCTGACAGGTTTCTTCCCGGTCTCAACAGACTTCTCTTCAGGAAGTTTACTCTCTTCTGCCATCTTATCAGCATCCGATGGTTTAGCCCTGAGAATATCAATATTTTGAAGAAGTTCAGCAAGTTCCTTCTTCTTCATTTCTTTGACCCCTTTAATACCTTTTTCTTCGGCAAGGGCTCTGAGATCTGCAATTTTCATTTTGCTGTAGTCCATACAAAACCTCTCTTTTTCTCTTGCAAAAATAAAATAATTGTTTTATTGTATTCATACCTCATTATTAAATGAATGGAGTAAAAATGGAAAATCAGAATTTAATGTTATATAAACTAATAATATTATACATGCTTGACAGAACAGACGAGTATACCATAACCAATAAACAGATAACTGATTTTATTGTAGATAGAGGGTATACTACCATTTTTAATATTCATGAGTCTTTAAGCGAACTGATAGACAAGAATTTCATCTCCGTAAGTACTATAAGAAATACTCAGCATTATCAGATTAGTAAACAGGGAGAAGAAGCTCTTCTATATTTTGAAAACAGAATTTCAAATACTATTAAACAGGAAATCCGTGAATATTTCAAGAAAGAAAAAATAAATCTTAAAAACGAATCAGAAATTTACGCTGATTTTACTATGAACGATCATAACGAATACACTGTTGAATGTGCTATAAGAGAGAAAAGAGAAACTCTTATAGACATTAAGATTAACGTACCTACAAAAGAACTTGCCAGACAGATCTGTGACAACTGGAGAACCAAAAGCACAGATGTTTATCAGACTCTGATAAATGAATTGTGGACCAAAGAATCAAACAACTGATATCAAAAATCCACAACTACTCAACAGAATCATTCAACGAACCCAGAAACATCGATTCAAGCGTTTCAAGAATCTCATCTCTTCCGGTTTTATCAACACTTGAATGCATAATGATAATCTGATCTTTAGGAGCATTGAGAGTTTCTCTGATAAGCTTCAACTGCTTATCTCTCATGCTTCTTTTTATTTTGTCCAGCTTTGTAGCTACTATCACCGGAGTAAATCCATAGTTTCTGATAAAATCATACATCATAATATCATCCTTGGTAGGAGCATGACGAACATCTACAAGAAGAACTATGCCGGCAAGCGTATCCCTGGTCTTCAGATATTTCTCAATCATCTTTCCCCATTTTATACGCTCTGATTCAGAAGCCTTAGCATATCCATATCCCGGAAGATCCACCAGATAGAATTCATTATTTATATCATAAAAATTAATCGTAACAGTCTTGCCGGGACTTGAAGAAGTCCTGGCAAGATTCTTACGATTTAATAACGAATTAATAAGAGATGATTTCCCTACATTAGATCTGCCCGCAAATGCTATCTCCGGCTTATCATATTCAGGAAATTTAGAAGTTGGCCCACATACGCAGGCAAGCTCAGAAGTTTTAATCTTCATATATTATCTCTCAACTATAGGATCTGCGCCTTCAGCAACAGTTCCTTTTGTAATAATAACCTTCTTAATAGTTTCATCAGATGGGATTTCATACATAACATCTGTCATTGCTTTTTCAAGAATAGCTCTGAGTCCTCTTGCTCCGGTAGCTCTTTCCATAGCTTCACGGGCAACCTCTTTAAGAGCATCTTCTTCAAAATCAAGCTCTACATTATCATATTCAAACAGTTTCTTATACTGCTTTACTATAGATGATTTAGGAACTGTAAGAATACTGATAAGTGCTTCTTCATCCAGCTGATCAAGTGTAACAACAACAGGAACACGTCCAACGAATTCAGGTATGATACCAAATTTCACAAGATCCTGTGGCTGTACCTGTCTGAGGATTTCTGAATCAACAATACTCTTCTGTCCCTGAATATCCGCATTGAAACCTATCGACTTCTTGCCGATTCGATTCTCAATAACCTTATCAAGTCCATCAAAAGCACCACCACATATAAAGAGTATATTAGAGGTATCTATTTCAATAAACTCCTGCTGAGGATGCTTTCTTCCACCCTGAGGTGGTACAGATGCAATAGTTCCTTCAACAATCTTCAGAAGTGCCTGCTGAACGCCTTCACCGGAAACATCTCTGGTAATAGATACATTTTCGGATTTCTTGGATATCTTATCTATCTCATCAATATATATAATACCCTTTTCGGCCCTTTCTATATCATAATCAGCAGCCTGTATAAGCTTAAGCAGGATATTCTCTACATCCTCACCTACATAACCGGCTTCAGTAAGAGTTGTTGCATCTGCTATAGCAAAAGGAACATTAAGCATTTTAGCGAGAGTCTGTGCAAGATAAGTTTTTCCTGAACCGGTAGGTCCTACCAGAAGAATATTACTCTTCTGAAGTTCAACATCAAAACTCTTACCTGCAATTACTCTCTTGTAATGATTATAAACTGCTACGGACAGAGCTTTCTTAGCCTGATCCTGTCCTATAACATATTCATCAAGAAATTCTTTGATTTCCTTAGGCTTTGGAAGATTTAATTCTCCATCCGGAGATTCAAGGCCTCCAAGCTCTTCATCTATTATATCCTTACATATCTGGACACAGTCATCACAGATATAAACCTCAGGTCCGGCAATAAGTTTACGAACCTGATCCTGTGTCTTGCCACAGAATGAACAGGATAACAATTTCTCTTCTTTACGACCTGCCATTTCGGTCTCCTTTTATTTTCTACTCTCTACAACACTGTCAATAAGGCCATACTCAAGTGCCTGCTGAGCTGTCATCCAGTTATTACGCTCACAGTCAGCATAAACAGCATCATAATCTTTGCCACAGTTCTCAGCCATAATCTTAATCAGATTCTCTTTGATACGGAGCATATGCTTAACATCGATTTCCATATCAGTAGCCTGTCCCTGTGTACCTCCAAGAGGCTGGTGAATCATAATCTCTGAATTAGGAAGTGCATAGCGCTTACCCTTAGCACCACCTGAAAGCAGGAAGGCTCCCATTGAAGCAGCCATTCCTACGCAGATTGTAGATACATCACATTTAATGTAATTCATGGTATCATATATAGCCATTCCGGCTGTAACGGAACCACCCGGACTGTTAATATACAGATTAATATCCTTATTAGAATCTTCAGACTCCAGGAAAAGAAGCTGAGCAACAGTAAGACTGGCTGTTACATCATTTACCTCATCTCCAAGAAATATAATTCTTTCCTTTAAAAGTCTGGAATATATATCATAGGCTCTCTCGCCTCTGTTGGTTGTCTCAATGACTGTAGGTACAAGTGCCATATTGTTTACCTCACATATTCAAATCAGATATTTATTAAACCGTTTTAGACTTCCTTAGCTTTTGAAGCTATGAATTCTACAGCTTTCTTCAACTTGAGATCCTGAGTAAGTGCTTCCATCTGTTCCTCACCCATGATTTCCTTAATCTTGTCTACTTCCATCTGATACTGCTTAGCCATGCTTTCGATTTCAGCTTCCTTATCCTCTTCAGTAACCTCGAAAGCTTCCTTCTCAGCTACAGCCTCAACTACAAGACTCTTCTTAATCTGCTTCTCAGCCTCAGGACGAACCTGATCTCTCATATCGTCTCTTGTCTGACCTGTCATATTAAGATACTGCTCAAGGCTCATTCCCTGATACATAAGCTGCTGACCGAAGTTATCAATCATTTTCTCCTGCTGATAAGCGATCATTGGTTCAGGAAGCTCCATAGTTGAAAGCTCAACAAGCTTCTCTACAGCCTTGTCTTCTCTCTGACGTTTAGCAGTCTCCTGCTTTCTTTCTTCAAGAGTCTTTCTGATGTCAGCCTTATATTCATCAACAGTTTCAAAATCAGAAGTATCTGAAACATATTCATCATCAAGCTCCGGCATTACTGTTTCCTTGATTGAAAGAAGATCAACCTTAAATACTGCAGCCTTACCTGCAAGATCTTCAGCCTGATAATTCTCTGGGAAGGTTACATTTACATCGAAACTTTCTCCGATGCTGTGACCAACGATCTGATCTTCAAATCCAGGAATGAAGGTATTAGAACCAAGTGTAAGAGGATAATTCTCTCCCTTTCCGCCTTCGAAAGCTACTTCATCAACGAAACCTTCGAAATTGATAGTGGTCTCATCTCCGTCCTTTGCAGCTCTGTCTGTAACATCCTGCTTAGTAGAATTCTCTTTAAGTTTTCTCTCGATTTCCTTATCTACATCTTCGTCTGTAACAGTCTCGTCAACCTTCTCGATTTCGATAGCATCAAGATCACCAAGTTCTACAGGTGGCTTAACAGCAACCTTAGCCTTATAAATGAAATCCTTACCCTTCTCAATCTGGCTAACGGAGATTTCAGGATTTGATACTATATCAAGATCAATATCCTTGATTTCCTCAAAATATGTCTTGTTGATAAGGTCATTTGCAGCATCCTCATAGAATACAGCCTTACCATATGTCTTCTCAATATAAGCCATAGGAACCTTACCTTTGCGGAATCCATCGAACTGGAATTTACCTTTATTCTTGTTATAAGCATCTACACATGCCTTTACAAAATCATCAGCAGGAACTGTGATAGTAAGTTCTGCCATATTTCCTTCAAGCTTTTCATAAGTCAAACTCAT
>CACZPG010000134.1 GCA_902782965.1 uncultured Lachnospiraceae bacterium | reverse complement strand
ATGATCCAGCTCACACTTATGGCTGATGATCTTCAGGCTGATTACAGAGATAATCTTATTACTGCTAAGAATTGTGCAGATAACCTCCTCAGACTTATCAATGATATTCTTGATATCAGTAAGCTTGAAGCTGGTAAATATAAGATCAAAGAAGAAATCTGTGATATCAGAGCTTCTATTGAAGAGACAGTTGCTGCTCATGTTCCATCCGCTAATGGTAAGAACATAGCACTTGACCTTTCCTTCGGTAATAATATTCCTAAGCTCGTTCGTGCCGATGGACAGAGAATCCAGCAGGTTCTTAACTGCCTGCTTTCAAACGCCATCAAGTTTACTTCAGATGGTGGTGTAAGAGTTAAGATTGCTGCACTTGATGACAAAGATGAAATGATCAAGCTCAGAATAGCCGTTGCTGATACCGGTATCGGTATTTCAGATACAAATATGAGCAAGCTGTTCGTGAGATTCTCACAGGTTGATGGATCAGATACCCGTAGATACGGAGGCTCCGGACTTGGACTTGTTATTTCCAAGCAGATTACCGAGCTTATGAATGGTACTATTACAGTACAGAGTAAGGAAGGAATCGGTTCTACATTTATTGCGGAGATTCCAATCAAGGTTGTTAAGCCTGCTGAGGCTGAAGCCGAGAAGGAAGCTGAGAAAGAGAAGGAAGCAGCCATCTACTCTATCAATAATGCTAATGGTAAGAATGCGAGAATCCTTGTTGCAGAGGATGAGCCGGTTAACCAGCAGGTTATCGGAAAACTTCTGGGAATGGCAGGTTTCTCCTACGATATAGCAGAGAATGGTGCTAAGGCGGTAGAACTTTACAAAGAGAAATCCTACGATGCAGCACTCTTCGATGTACAGATGCCTGTAATGGATGGTATCGCAGCTACTCAGGAGATTCGTAAGATTGAATCAGAGAATCGTAAACCTCGTCTTCCAATCATAGCTGTAACAGCAAGGGCTATGTTCGGAGATAAGGAACGTATCATGAAGAATCAGCTGGATGATTATATTGCTAAGCCATATAACCTGAATACAGTTGTGGATACACTTAATAAGTATATTGAGAAGAAAGACTGATACAGTACAGTTCTAAATTGAACAAATGAATAACAGTTAATCAGGCCGGATGCGAAGAATGATTCGCATCCGGTTTTTTTGACATTTCATATGTTGAATAGTAACAAAGAGTGTCGTGATTATGTATAAAGAAAAATAGTAAATAAAATAAATCAATCATATTCAATCATTAATATGAAGGATTTTGGAGGAAATCAGGCAACATATGGTTGCTTTTTTTATTTGTAGGAAAAGTGAAGGGCTTCTAAATTGCGTTATCGCTGATTTGAAAACACATTATCTTGAGGAAACGGTAATTTTGTAAGGAAAGAGAAGCAACAGATTTACGCTCACAGAATTCTGGCACCCGCTGTATTTAAAACGCTCCGTAAAAACTGTAACTTATTAGTACGCTCACAGGGAAGGAGGAACAAGGGATGGATACCTTCAAAGTAGGTATTTATAACAAAGACCCGGATTATTCAAGATCGCTTATGGACTATATCAATTCCGGGACAGACAGAGAATTCCGTATGGTGGCCTTTTCTGAGGTTGGAAGCATTAACAGGTATCTGGAATCCGGAAGGCTGGATCTGATTCTTACAGATGATGAATCTTTAGGTAAAACAGAAGAAGGCAGCCTTTATTACGAAGGTATAAGGATGATCATCCTGTCAGAATACCCGGAATATGAAGGATATGGAGATAATGCTCTGAATACTATCTACATATATAAGTATCAGCCGGTGAGCGTAATCTGCAAAGAGATCAGAAGAAACCTTGCAACTGTCTGTGAGTCCGGTAGAAGAATCTCTGAAGTGATAGGTGTATATTCTCCTGTCAGCCGGTGTGGCAAGACAAGGTTCTCCAAGACTCTTGCCGGTTATGATGAAGTAAGGGGAGGCCTGTATGTAGGTATGGAGGATTTCAGTGATGATATGGAATCCCTGACTGCAAATATACTGTACCCTCTGAAAATGAAAGGGTCGGATCTTGAGAATGAAATCAAAAGGCTCATAAGAAAAGATCAGGGTATCTGTAAAGTATATGTTTCGGGGACATATATGGATACACACGATGTAACCTGTTCAGACATAGAGCTGCTTAAAGAAATATTTCTCAAGACCGGCAGCTTCACCACTATCTGTTTTGATATCGGCTCGGCAGCATTGGGAGATTATTCAATACTCAGGTGTTTTAGTCACATTTATATGCCTGTTCTCAGAGATGAGATATCTATGAGGAAGATTGAAGTGTTCATGAAGCTGCTTGCAGATTTGAACTTTCAGGATGTTATTCGAAAATTTGAACCTGTAGATATTCCAAATGCAGAAGCATTCAGTGAAGAAATGATCAAAGCAGTATGGAAAATCAGGAATGGTGGAGATAGTGGAACACGAATTAAAAGAACAGATTAAGTCTGATGTACTCGACAGAATGGATCTGTCGGGAGAAATCAAAGATGAATATGTAAGCGAAATAATTGATGAATCAGTAGCAAGAGAAACCGGAGGAAGATACATACCCCTAAGGGAAAAACTCAGACTGAAAGAAGAGGTTTTTAATTCTATCAGACGTCTGGATGTTCTATCGGAACTACTAAATGATGACAGCATCACAGAAATAATGATCAACAATTATAAGGAAATCTTCTATGAGAAAGAAGGAAGGATTCTTAAATCTGATAAGAGTTTCGATGATCCGGAGAGATTAATGAATGTAATTCAGCAGATAGTTGGGGATGCCAACAGGATGGTGAATGAGAGCAAGCCCATCGTTGATGTAATACTGGCGGATGGCTCAAGAGTGAATATAGTGCTGAAAGGGGTATCCGTTGATGGCTCAGCAGTCACGATAAGAAAATTTCCCAAGACCTCATTTAATATGACGGACCTTATACGTTTGGAAGCTATTGATGAGAAGACTGCTGAATTCCTGGGACTCTTAGTCGCCTCCGGATATAACATTTTCATTTCAGGAGGAACCGGAGCCGGAAAAACTACATTTATGGGAGCTCTTACAGAGTATATACCTCGTGATGAAAGGGTAATAACCATAGAAGACAGTGCTGAACTGAAGGTTATAGGAATAGATAATCTGGTAAGGCTCGAGGCCAGAAATGCAAATGTTGAAGGAAAGAATATGGTAACTATAAGAGATCTTATCAAGTGCAGTCTGAGGATGCGGCCCGACAGAATAATTGTTGGCGAAGTAAGAGATGCCGCTGCGATAGATATGCTTCAGGCTATGAATACGGGACATGACGGAAGCCTTAGTACAGGTCACGCTAATTCAGGCCATGAAATGCTTCTCAGACTGGAATCAATGGTTCTTATGGGGGTTGATCTTCCTCTTAAAGCAGTGAGGCAGCAGATAGCGTCGGCTCTTGATATTGTGGTTCACCTGGGAAGACTAAGAGACAAATCAAGAAGAGTTCTGGAAATCAGGGAGGTAGTCGGGATGGATAAGGATGAAATAGTTACCAGAGAACTTTACAGATTCGTAGAAACAGATGTGAGAAAAGAACGGCTTGTCGGGGAGTTGAAGAAGATTAACGATCTTCTAAATGTAAATAAACTGATGAATGCCGGCTATCTGACTATATATCAGGAGAGACATTTAAAGTGATAAGAATTAAGAATATTGATCTGCCTGCTCTGGCAGGAGCCATCGTATTGACATTATTCGGATGCTACGTATTCTATGGTGCCCTGTATGGAATAATCCCTGCTTCGGTTGTGGGAATATATGGCTATAAGGTTATTCATAGGGGATCGCTTCAGAGAAGAAAACTCAGAAGGCTTGATGAACTGAGGAATGTAATGATATCGGTTCAGACCTCATTGGAAGCAGGAAAATCACTTGAAAATGCGTTGGTTTTCGCAGAGAAGGATCTGAGTGAAATATATGGAGTTGGAAATGAAATGGTTAATGCTCTGGGAATGGTTAAAAAGAAGATCAGTCTGAACTACACAACAGACCTGGCTCTTGCTGAATTTGCAAAGGAAGTAGACCTGACGGAGTGTTATGACTTTGTGGATGTGATATCTACAATCAAAAAAACAGGAGGTAATGCAGTAAAGATTATCAAAGATGCGGTTGAAAGAATAGTAAATGAAATGGAACTCAGAGAAGAACTGGGAACCATGGTTGCAGCAAAAAAATATGAACTGATGATCATGGTATGTATGCCATCTTTAATAACCTTATTCTTACGTCTGACAAACGGCGACTATCTGAAACCGCTATATGGCAATATTTCCGGTGCAGTCATTATGACACTTATGTTGTTCTTCAATATAGCTGCATACTACCTGGGAAGAAAGATTGTGGACATATATTAAATAATAAGGAGGCATGTATGGTCAGATATTTATCTGTCGGACTCGTGTTGATCATTTCAATACTGGCGCTGATCAGCAGGAAGAATTACAGCAAATATAAGGATGTAAAAGGTTTTCTCTCATATGTACCTGTTTTTTTGCTACGAATAACCCCTAAAAAGGTGAGAAGAAGCATCAGGCGAATTATCAGAAAGAACAGAGTTCTTAACAAGAATAAACTGGACGAAGAGACAGACAGAGAACTTATGAGCATCTATCTTATTCTGGTAAGAGGTTTATATATAGTGGCTGCGTTTGTTTTTATCGTCAGTTTTAAAACAGAGAATCCGGATGATTTATATAAGCTGAAAAGACCGGAGGCGGGGGCTTCACCGGCCGTTATAGATATGAAACTAAGAGATGAGAACAGCGGAAAAATCGAGAATTTTAATCTGAAGATCAATCCGAGAGAATTAAGTGAAGAGGAATTTAAAGAATATAGTGAAAGGGCAAAATTATATATAGATAAAAATATTCTGGCAGATAATTCTTCTGCCGATAATATTTCTTCTGATCTGGTGCTTCCTGAAAAGGATGAAACGGGGGTGTTAAGAATAATCTGGAGTTCCAGCGAACCTGGAATAATTAACAGTGAAGGCAATGTAATGTCCGATGAAATAGTTGATAGTCAGGAAGTAACACTCACTGCGGAAATAAAGGATGATAATTATACAGATAATTATAGTCGTGTATTTATCGTTAATAAGAATACAAATCTTACCAGCTCTGAAAAGGCAAAAGTATCAATACTTAATATTGAAGAGAATAACAGGTCTGAAAATGAGCTGGTATTACCTCATAGTGTTGAGGGGGTGAAAATAGAGAGAAGTTCAGATAAAGATAAGACCATTATGAGTATCCTTATTATCGGATTAGCTGTGGTATTTATTCTTGGATACATTCGCTATAACAGACTAAAGGAGGAGTCTGTAAAAAGGGACAAAGAATTGGAAGATGCCTATTTCGGATTTGTAAACAGACTCGCGATTCATATCGGGGCAGGCCTCAGTCTGCGGGATGCAATGAAACATTCTGTACAAAATGAGAGGTGCATATATCTGAAGGATGAAATCAATCATATGCTTAATAAGATTTCGTCAGGAGTAAGTGAGAGTACCGCATATATTGAATTTGGAAGAGCGGTAGGTTCTCAGGAATATATAAGACTGATGTCACTGATCAGTCAGAATTTAACTTACGGTAATTCAAATCTAATAAAGATGTTGGATTCAGAAACAAAAACAGGATTATACGTAAAAAGGGAACATATAAAGAAGAAGGGGGAAGAAGCATCAGAGAAACTGATCCTTCCCACATCCATGTTATTAATTCTAGTAATCGTAATCGTTATATATCCGGCATTTATAGAACTTTAAAAAGGAGGAATGTGATATGGCATATATATTTTGGAAAGTAAAGAACAGATTATTAGAAATTGGACAAGATAACAGCGGCGTAGCTGTGGTTGAAATAATACTTATTCTGGTTGTT